>NZ_CEEDMM010000007.1:0-15281 GCF_979255995.1 Agrococcus sp. AC640b | reverse complement strand
CCGCAAGGCCACGACCCCTCCGGCCGTTCGCATTGTCTGAGCTGAGGAGCGACGCAGACGCCGCGCCCGATCAGCGCGGACCTACTCCCATTCGATCGTCCCCGGCGGCTTCGACGTGACGTCGAGCACGACCCGGTTCACTTCCTCGACCTCGTTGGTGATCCTGTTGGAGATCTTCGCGAGCACGTCGTACGGCAGGCGCGTCCAGTCGGCGGTCATGGCGTCTTCGGAGGAGACGGGGCGCAGCACGATCGGGTGGCCGTAGGTGCGTCCGTCGCCTTGGACGCCGACGGAGCGGACGTCGGCGAGGAGCACGACGGGGCATTGCCAGATCTCCTGGTCGAGGCCGGCTGCGGTGAGCTCCTCGCGGGCGATGGCGTCGGCGCGGCGGAGCACGTCGAGTCGTTCCTGGGTGACTTCTCCGATGATGCGGATGCCGAGGCCTGGTCCTGGGAAGGGTTGGCGGCCGACGATGACCTCGGGCAGGCCGAGCTGGCGGCCGATGGCGCGCACCTCGTCCTTGAAGAGTGCGCGGAGGGGTTCGATGAGCTCGAACTGGAGGTCGTCGGGCAGGCCGCCGACGTTGTGGTGCGACTTGATGTTCGCGGTGCCGGCTCCCCCGCCGGATTCGACGACGTCGGGGTAGAGGGTGCCTTGCACGAGCCAGCGGATGGGCTCGCCGTCGGCTGCGGCCTCTGCGGCGAGGTCGCGCTCGGCCTGCTCGAAGACGCGGATGAACTCGCGGCCGATGATCTTGCGCTTCTGCTCGGGGTCGCTCACGCCTGCGAGGGCGTCGAGGAAGCGTTCGCGTGCGTCGACGGTGACGAGGCGCACGCCGGTGGAGGCGACGTAGTCCTCTTCGACCTGGCGGCGCTCGTCCTGGCGCAGGAGGCCGTGGTCGACGAAGACGCAGGTGAGCTGGTCGCCGACGGCGGCGTGGACGAGCGCTGCTGCGACGGCGGAGTCGACGCCGCCGGAGAGCCCGCAGATCACCTTCGCGTCGCCGACCTGCTCGCGGATGCGCTGCACCTGCTCGTCGATGACGTTGCCGGTCTTCCAGTCGCGGTCGATGCCGGCGATGTCGTGGAGGAACGACTCGATCACCTGCTGGCCGTGCTCGGAGTGGCGCACCTCGGGGTGCCATTGCACGCCTGCCATCTTGCGTCCGCGGTGCTCGAAGGCGGCGACGGGGGTGTCGACGGAGGATGCGAGCACCTCGAAGCCCTCGGGAGCCTTCGCGACCGCGTCGCCGTGGCTCATCCACACGGTCTGCGCGTCGGGCTGGCCGGCGAGAAGGCTGCCTTCGTCGCCGACGGTGACGGCGGTGGAGCCGTATTCGCGGTTGCCGGTGCGGGCGACCTCGCCGCCGAGCTGGGCAGCCATGACCTGGAAGCCGTAGCAGATGCCGAACGTGGGGATGCCGAGCTCGAGGATGGCGGGGTCGAGCCTGGGCGCGCCGTCGGAGTACACCGACGAGGGGCCTCCGGAGAGCACGATGCCGACGGGGTCCTTGGCGCGCACCTCGTCTGCGGTGATGGAGTGCGGCACGACCTCGGAGTACACGTCGGCCTCGCGCACGCGCCGTGCGATGAGCTGCGCGTACTGGGCGCCGAAGTCGACGACGAGGACGGGGCGCTGGGCGGTGTCGGCCATCAGGCCTCCTTGGCTTGGAGTGCGGCCGCCTGGGTCTCGAGGCGGACGACGTCGGTGGCGGCGAGGCGGTGCATGCGCCGCTCGACGATGAACGAGAGGAACGGCACGACGCCGCCGAGGGCCATGGCGATGAGGCGGGTGAACGGCCACCGCAGCAGCATCCACAGTCGGAAGCATGCGAGCAGGTAGAGCACGTAGATCCACCCGTGGGCGATGAGGATCGCGAGGGAGAGGTTGAAGCCGTCGCCGAGGGATTGGATCTCGCATCCCATGCCGCCTGGGACGAACAGCGAGTACCACTGGCATCCGGGGCCTGGCACGACGGGTGCGAGGCTCAGCAGCCCTCCGGAGCCGCCTGCGAACAGCTCGACGTGGCTCGGCGAGTACTTCAGCACCATCTCGATGACGAGGAGCAGCAGGAACGTTCCCGTCACCCACGACATGATGCGGTAGAAGGTCATCGCCGAGCGGATCTTCGGGATCTGCTGGATGGGCCTCGGCACGCCCTCCATCCTACCGAGCGGCTCAGACGTCGCTGGACGCGGCGGCTGCGGCTGCGGCCTCCGCCTCGGCGTCCTCGATCGCCTCGCCTTCGCGTTCGCGAGCGTCTTGCACGAGCCGGAACCAGAGGTACAGCGCGAACACCATGAACGCGATCCACTCGATGGCGTAGAACACGTTGAGCCAGTTCAGCTGCGTCTGCTGCTCCGGCGGCAGCGACGTGATCGCGTCGAGGCCGCCTGCGGCGTCGTCGAGGATGACGTAGCCGGCGTAGACGTCGCCGTCGTACCCTGGCCAGCGGTTGATGAGGTCGCCGACGCTCATCGCCTCGGTGGTGTCCTGCTCGAAGTCGACGACGGTGGGCGACTCGCTGGGCATGTAGCGGCCGGCGATCGTCGCCTGGTCGAGGTCGACGTCGTCGATGGCCGCCTCCGCCTCGGCGCGCGTCGGCGCCCAGCCGAGCGCGACCGCGAGCGAGGCGCCCTCGTCGGTGATGGCGCGTGCGGTGAGCCACGCACCGGCCTCACCCTCCTGCTGCCTGCCGGAGAGCACGATGAACGATGCGGGGTCGATCGTCGCGGTCGTCTCGACGATGCGGCCGCCAGCGACCGACATGAGCGGCCCCTGCGGGTCGGCGACGGTGTCGAGCGCGACGGGCGTCTCGGTGTCGCGCTCATCGGCCTGCCCCTGCTGCACGGCACGGTCGATCTGCCATTGGCCGAGCGCTGCGAAGATGCCGGCGACGGCGAGCGCGCCGAGCAGCGCCCCGATCCATCTGGGGCGCCGCGCGACGTCGAGGAACCGCGGGGTCACGCTCAGGTGCCGCGGGTGCCGACCGGCTCGACGACCGGCAGCGCACCGAGCGGCACGATGTCGGGCGCCTCGAGCCGCGCCTGGTCGGCGGACTCGTCGTCGGGGAGCTCCTGGCTGGCGAGCTCGGCGGCGACGCGCTTGTTGTACGTGTTGATCTCGTTCTCGATGCGTGCCTCGTCCCAGCCGAGCACGTCGGCCATGATGCGCGCGGCGACGGGTGCTGCGGCGACGCCGCGGTCCCATGCCTCGATCGAGATGCGGGTGCGGCGGGCGAGCACGTCGTCGAGGTGCAGCGCACCCTCTGCGAGGCAGGCGTAGCGCACCTCGGCGCCGAGGTAGTCGTCGGCGCCCGGCAGCGGCTCTGCGAGCTCCGGCCGCTCGCGGATGATGTCGAGCAGGTCGTCGGTGAGCGTGCCGTACCGGTTGAGCAGGTGCTCGACGCGGTGCTTGTGCAGGCCGAACGCCTTCGCGATCTTGCCGCGCTTGTTCCAGGCGGCGCGGTAGCCGACGGCGCCGAGCAGCGGGATGTCCTCGGTGCACGACGGCGGCACCTTGCCGTCGATGGCGGAGACGGCCTCGTCGATGGCGTCCTTCGCCATGACGCGGTACGTCGTCCACTTGCCGCCTGCGATCATGACGAGTCCGGGCACGGTGTGCGACACGTGGTGCTCGCGCGACAGGTTCGCCGTCGAGCCGCCCTCGGGGGCGGCGAGCAGCGGGCGCAGGCCTGCGTAGACGCCTTCGACGTCGGAGCGGGTGAGCTTCGTGTCGAGCACGGAGTTCACGTGCTCGAGGATGTAGTCGATGTCGGCGGCCGTCGCGGCGGGGTGCGCCTTGTCGAGCTCCCAGTCGGTGTCGGTGGTGCCGATGATCCAGTGGCGACCCCACGGGATGACGAAGAGCACGCTCTTCTCGGTGCGCAGCAGCAGCCCCATCGACGAGTGGAAGCGGTCGCGCGGCACGACGAGGTGCACGCCCTTGGAGGCGCGCACGCGGAAGTCGGAGCGCGAGCCGACCATGGCCTGCGTGTCGCCCGTCCACACGCCGGTCGCGTTCACGACCTGCTTCGCGCGGATCTCGAACCGCTCCCCCGACTCGTAGTCGTGGGCCTGGATGCCGACGACGCGCTCGCCGACCTTCAGGAATCCCTCGGCACGGACGCGGCTCGCGACGTGCGCGCCGTAGAACGACGCCGTGCGTGCGAGCTCGGCCACGTAGCGGGCGTCGTCGACCTGGGCGTCGTAGTACGTGATGCCGCCGACGAGCGCGTCGGGGTCGAGCGACGGGATCTCCTTGAGCATCTGCTTCTTGGAGAGGTGGTGGTGCAGGGGCACGCCGGGGCGCATGAAGCCCGTGTAGCTGAATGCGTCGTACATGGCCATGCCGGCGCCGATGTAGGCGCGCTCGACGACCGGCTTCGACAGCGGGTACAGGAAGCGCACGGGCTTCACGAGGTGCGGTGCGATGCGCTGCAGCAGCAGGCCTCGCTCGATGAGCGCCTCGCGCACGAGCCCGAAGTTGAACTGCTCGAGGTAGCGGATGCCGCCGTGGATGAGCTTCGACGAGCGGCTCGACGTGCCCGATGCGAAGTCGCGCGCCTCGACGATGCCGACGCGCAGGCCGCGCGTGACGGCGTCGAGCGCCGATCCCACGCCGACGATGCCGCCGCCGATGACGAGGACGTCGAGCTCGCGCTCGCGCATCGACGCGAGCGCCTGCTCGCGCTCCTGCGGTCCGAGGTTCGCCGATCGACGGACGCTCTTCGCGTTCTGCCTGGCTGCCATGTGCAATCCCCTTCCCTTGCGGGCCCCGTGGGGGTCCTGCGTTCGCTCCAGCCGATGCGGCTAGCGCCGCGGCGCCACCACGACGTCGATGCGCTGGAACTCCTTGACGTCCTTGTACCCCGTGGTCGCGAGCGCCTTGCGCACCGCCCCCACGATGTTCGCGGTGCCGTCGGCGACGGGCGCGGGGCCGTTGAGCACGACCTCCAGGTCGCCGACCTGCTCGACCTGCACGCGGTTGCCGCGCGGCAGCTTCTGGTTGTGGGCCTCAGGCCCCCAGTGCCAGCCGCGACCGGGTGCATCCGTCGCCCTCGCGAGCGCCGTGCCCAGCATGGCGGCGTCTGCGCCGCATGCGAAGGCCTTGACGAGGTCGCCTGAGGTGCCGAGCGATCCGTCGGCGATGACCTGCACGTAGCGGCCGCCCGACTCGTCGAGGTAGTCGCGGCGTGCTGCGGCGACGTCGGAGACGGCCGTGGCCATGGGGGCGTGGATGCCGAGCACGCTGCGGCTCGTGGAGGCGGCACCGCCTCCGAAGCCCACGAGCACGCCTGCGGCGCCGGTGCGCATGAGGTGCAGCGCCGCCGTGTAGGTGACGACGCCGCCGACGATGACGGGCACGTCGAGCTCGTAGATGAACTGCTTGAGGTTGAGCGCCTCGCCGGTCTTCGTGACGTGCTCCGCCGAGACGGTGCTGCCGCGGATGACGAACAGGTCGACGCCCGCGTCGACGACGCATGCGTAGTGCTCCTGCACGGCCTGCGGGCTGAGGCTGCCTGCGACGGTGACGCCCGCCTCGCGGATCTCGGCGAGGCGCTGGCGGATGAGGTCGGGCCGCACGGGTGCGGCGTAGATCTCGCGCATGCGGTTCGTGGCGAGGTCGGCGGGCAGGCCCGCGATCTCGGCGAGCAGCGGCTCGGGGTCGTCGTAGCGCGTCCACACGCCTTCGAGGTTGAGCACGCCGAGGCCGCCTGCGCGCCCGAGGGCGATGGCGGTGCGGGGGCTCATGACCGAGTCGGTCGGTGCGCCCAGCACGGGGATCTCGAAGCGGAACGCGTCGATCTGCCATGCGAGGGAGACGACGTCGCTGTCGCGGGTGCGCCTGGTCGGCACCACCGCGACGTCGTCGAATCCGTACGCCGGTCGTGCGCTCTTGGCCAGTCCGAGCTCGATCTCCGCCACGTCTCTCAGCCTAGTGCCGCACGCGAGATGCCTCACCCCGTGTCCGCTGAGGGGTGACGCGAGCGCCCCCGCCCGTGCGGTTCCTGCGTTGCGAGGTGCGCTTGCTGCATCGAGGTGCGGTTGCAACCGCACCTCGCTGCAGCAAGCGCACCTCGGAACGATCGGGTGGCGCGGCGGCGCGGCAGCGAGCGCGTCAGCGCCCGAGGATCGCGCGGATGCGGGCGGTCGCCGCATCCACCTCCACGAGCACGTCCCGTGCGGTCGCGGCCGTCACCGACGCCCCACGCACGAGCGAGCGCACCTCGGCGCGCATGCGCGTGACGGCGAGATCGACCTCGTGCACGGCGGCGCGCACGTCGGCGCGATCGGCGCCGCGAGGCTCGGAACGGCCGTGCGCGCTCGTCGAGGCGGGCTCGGGCTCGCCTGCCGCAGCGGTCGCGGCTGGGTCGGGCGCGCGAGCGTCGCGCTCCGCGGCGGCGAGATCGGCGCGCAGCGTGCGCATCGCATCACGCACGCCTCCGCGCACCTCGTCGGCCAGACGCCGCACCGAGTCGCCGATCTCGGTCTCGAGCGCGTCGAGCTCGCCCTGCCGCTCGGCGAGGTGGGCGCGTCCGGCATCCGTGATCTCGTAGCGGGTGCGACGCCCCTCGGCATGCTTCGCGACGAGCCCCTCCTCCTCGAGCCGCGACAGCCGCGGATAGATCGTGCCCGCCGACGGCTGGTAGGTGCCGCCGAAGCGGCGCTCGAGCGCCTGCATCACCTCGTAGCCGTGCTTCGGCGACTCGGCGAGCAGCGCCAGGAGGTAGAGCCGCAGCGCGCCGTGCGCGAAGACCGGGCTCATCGGCGCACGACCGTCTGGGCTCCCGAGACCGAGTTGAGCGAGATGCGTGCGGTCTCGCCCACGCCCGACTCGCTGTGGCGGCCGCCGCGCTTGGGCATCGCCGTGCCGAACACGCGGCCGCTGCCGCTGACGGTGTTCGTCACGACCTCGGCTGCCACCTGCGCGTCGACGCGGATCGTCGCGTCGGCGGAGACGCCGTTGACGGAGATGGATGCGACCGAGCCGTGCACGTCGAGCAGGACGTCGCCCGAGACGGTGTCGATGCCGATGCGACGGCATGCGCCGGAGACGGTGACGTCGCCGCTGACGGCGTGGACCTGCACGTCGCCGTCGAGGCCCGTGGCCTCGACGTCACCGGAGACGGTGTTGACCTGCACGTCGCCTGCGACGCCGTCGAGCTGCACGTCGCCGGAGACCGTGCTGACGTCGGCGCCGGCGGCGAGACCGGAGATGAGCCCCTGCGCCGTGACCTGCCCGTAGGTGAGCGCGACGTGCTGTGGCACGAGAATGCTGACCTCGACGCGTCCACGCTCGATGCCGAGCGACTTGAGCGAGTCGATGAGGTTCGACCAGCGCAGCAGCGGATGGGCGACGGTGAGCGCTCCGTCGTCCAGCGAGATCTCGAGGTCGCGGCCGTCGACGCGATGCACCTCGACGCGCGCCCACGGCTCGTCGTGCCCGACGACGTCGACGCTTCCTGCGATGACGCCGACCTTGAGCCTGCGCACCCCTTCGAGGGTGATGGTGCGCGTCTCGCCCGGCCGCACCGTCCAGCGCTCTGCGCTCGAGTCGGCGGGGGTCGCGCCCTCGAAGGGCGCCTCGTGCTGGTCTGCCTCCACGGCTGCTCCTCTGTGCGATCGGTCACGCGATATATCGCGTCATGCACACACGATATATCGCGTCCCCGCCACCCGCAACCCTCCCGTCGTTGCGAGGTGCGCCTCTCGTGGCGAGGTGCGCTTCTCCAACTGAGGTGCGCCGCGAGCCGCACCTCAGTTGGAGAAGCGCACCTCGCAACGGAGTTCAGCGCAGAAGACGCACGCCTGCGGGAAGGACTCGATGGCGCTGCGGCACCCCGGCGCCCACGAGGATGCGTTCGAGCCGGCGCGGGTCGACGAGGTCCGCCCACGTCCACCGACGGATCTCGGCGACCTCCCGCAGTGCGTCCTCGCGACGCTTCTCCTCCATGAGCACCTGGACGCCCGACCGCCCCGCCTTGCGAGCCAGGTCGCCGTACTTCACCGCGCCGTCGAACTCGCCCAGCAGCGGCCGACCAGGCAGCCTCCAGCCGAAGTCGGCCCGGAAGCGGCCCGCTGACGTCTCCACGACGACCTGCAGCTCGGGAGCAGGGAAGCCGAGCAGCGCGATCGCCACACGGCTGCGCGACTCGCCCACGGACTCGGCGGCCGGATCGGCGAACGCGAGCGACCATCGGGCGCGCGCGCGATTGCGATTGCTCTGCTCGCCGATCGCCTCGGACACCGCGGCCCGATCGACCTTGCCGTCGCGCAACGCGGCATCGAGGGCAGCGACCGCCGGGCCCGGGATCCGCCGTCTGGCGACGTCGGCGAGCGTCCACGCGACGCTCGAGCAGCGCATGCCGTCGACCTCGACGACGTGCTCGTCGGGGATCGGCAGGTGCGAGCACCGGATGTCACCCCGCGCGCCCGACGCGAAGGGGTCGCCCGTGCCGAAGACGTATGCCGGCTCCCCATCGATCGGCAAGCCGTGCAGCAGGAGCGCCGACTCGAGCGCGAAGACCATGCCGACGCGTGCTCGCGAGGCGGCGACGATGCGCGCCCGATATCGCGACTCGACCGACGCGCCCTCGAGCTGCTCGGACACCGCGTAGTGACCGCGACGGAGGCGGGTCAGCCGCGCATCCATCGACGGATCGCTGCCGAACGCCCGCACGGCGCTGGCGTCGACCACCTCGAGCTCGTCATCCATCCCGGCACACTGGCCCTCGGGCAGCCCTCGAGGGACGCAGCCGCGATGCTCTGTGGATGGGCGCCGCTGTGCAGGAGCCCAGGTGGCGGGCCCATGCCGTTGCGAGGTGCGCTACGCCAGCTCAGGTGCGCTGCGAGGTGCACCTCGACTGGGCAAGCGCACCTCGCAACGGCAAGCGCACCTCGCAACGAGAAGCGCACCTCGGAACGGAGGGGAGGGTCAGCGGCGGTAGTTCGGCGCCTCGACGACCATCTGGATGTCGTGCGGGTGCGACTCCTTCAGCCCCGCCGCCGTGATGCGCACGAAGCGACCCTTCGTCTGCAGCTCGGGGATCGTGCGGCCGCCGACGTAGAACATCGACTGCCGCAGACCGCCGGAGAGCTGGTACGCGACGGTCGCGAGCGGGCCGCGGTACGGCACCTGCCCCTCGATGCCCTCGGCGATGAGCTGCTCGTCGGAGGGCACGTCGGCCTGGAAGTAGCGGTCGCGCGAGTACGACGTCTTCGTGCCGCGCGTCTGCATCGCACCCAGCGAGCCCATGCCGCGGTAGGTCTTGAACTGCTTGCCGTTGATGAGCACGAGGTCGCCGGGCGACTCGTCGGTGCCGGCCAGCAGCGACCCGAGCATCACCGACGACGCGCCAGCGACGAGCGCCTTCGCGATGTCGCCCGAGTACTGCAGGCCGCCGTCGGCGATCACGGGCACGCCTGCGGGCGTCGCGGCGAGCGACGCCTCGTACACGGCCGTCACCTGCGGCACGCCCACGCCCGACACGACGCGCGTCGTGCAGATCGAGCCGGGGCCCACGCCGACCTTCACGGCGTCGACGCCCGCGTCGACGAGCGCCTGCGCGCCCTCGCGGGTCGCGACGTTGCCGCCGATGATGTCGACGGCATCGAAGCGCGCGTCGCCCTTCAGGCGCGTCACGATGTCGATGACGCCCTGCGACTCGCCGTTGGCCGTGTCGACGACGATGACGTCGACGCCTGCCTCGAGCAGCGCCTCCGCACGGTCGTACGCGTCGCCGAAGAAGCCGATGGCAGCTCCGACGCGCAGACGACCCTGCGAGTCCTTCGTCGCGAAGGGATACTGCTCGACCTTGTCGAAGTCCTTGATCGTGATGAGGCCCGCGAGCCGGCCGTCGTCCTCCACGAGCGGCAGCTTCTCGAGCTTCGACTGCCGGAAGATCTCGAGCACGTCCTCGCGCGACGTGCCCACGGGCGCCGTCGTGAGCGGCGCGGGCGTCATGACGTCGCGCACGAGGGTCGTCGGGCCGTCGGCGCGAGCGACGAAGCGCATGTCGCGGTTCGTGATGATGCCGAGCAGGTGCCCGCCCTCGTCGACGACCGGCAGGCCGGAGACCTTGTACTGGCCGCAGATCGCGTCGACCTCGGCGACCGTCGCGTCGGGGCCGATCGTGACGGGATCGGTGATCATGCCCGACTCCGACCGCTTCACGCGGTCGACGATCGCCGCCTGATCCGCGATCGCGAGGTTGCGGTGCACGATGCCGATGCCGCCCTGGCGCGCCATGGCGATCGCCATGCGCTCCTCGGTGACGGTGTCCATGGCGCTCGAGACGAGCGGCACGGCAAGGCGGATGCGTCGGGAGAGCAAGGTGGACGTGTCCGCCTCGCTCGGGATGACGTCGGTGCGGCCGGGGAGCAGCATGACGTCGTCGTAGGTGAGACCGGTGAAGCCGAACGGGTCGCGGGTGTCCATCGCCATCCATCGTACGAGTAACGATTCGATCCCGAGTCACGCTTCGAGCAGAACTCGAAACATGCTCGACACCATCACCGGGCTACAGTGACTCCACCGTGCAACAGGCACACCGCCTATCGCATTCCCCTACGGGTGCGCCACGGACCACTGGAGGACATGTGGAGAAGACGCTCCGACCAGCCAGGTGGTGGCTCGCCATCCCTGCGCTGCTCGTCGCCCTGGCCGTCGCACTCGGCCTCGGCGCCACCCAAGCCGACGCGACGGCCCCGCCGTCCGACTCCGGCAGCGCGTACCAGTTCCAAGGGATCGTGCGCTCGGATCCGCAGACCCCCCTCCCCGGCGTCGTCATCACCGCCACCGCGGCGGACGGCTTCACCGGCACCGCGACCACGGGCGACGACGGCCGCTGGTCGATCCCGGTGCCCGCGCAGGGCGCCTACACGATCTCGATCGACGAGACCACGATCCCGGACGGGCTCGCGGTGAACCCCGCGCACGTGTCGCGCGAGTTCGAGATCGCGACGACCAGCTCGCAGGGCGTGCTGTTCCAGATCGGCGAGCCAGGCTCCTTCACGGCGCCGCAGCCCAGCTCGGGCAGCGACGGCGGCGACGGCGGAGGGTCGTCGAGCGACTCGAGCAGCAGCCGCTTCTCGTGGGCGCAGCTCGGTCAGCGACTCGTCACCGGCCTCAACTTCGGCCTCCTGCTCGCGCTCGGCGCCATCGGCATCACCTTGATCTTCGGCACGACGGGCGTGAACAACTTCGCGCACGGCGAGATGCTCACGTTCGGTGCGCTGATCTTCTACGCGCTCACGACCGTCATCGGCCTGCCCGTCGCGGTGGCGGTGATCGGCGTCCTCATCGCGAGCGCCGGCTTCGGCTGGCTGCACGACGCGGCGATCTTCAAGCCGCTGCGCAGGAAGCGCGTCGGCCTCGTGCAGGTGCTCATCGTCACGATCGGTCTGTCGATCGCGCTGCGGTACTTCTTCCAGTTCATCGTCGGAGGCGGCAGCGAGACGCTCGCGGTCGACAACTCGGCCACCGTCTCCTTCGGCACGTTCAACGTGCGGGTGTCGAACCTGGTGAGCATGGTGATCTGCGTCGTGATCCTGCTCGGCGTCGCCTACTTCCTCACCCGCACCCGCATCGGCAAGGCGACGCGCGCGGTGAGCGACAACGCGAGCCTCGCAGGCGCGTCCGGCATCAACGTCGACCGCGTCATCCGCATCGTCTGGGTGCTCGCAGGCACGCTCACCGGACTCTCCGGCATCCTCTACGCCTACTTCGTGGGTGCCAGCGTGCGGTGGGACATGGGCTTCCTCATCCTGCTGCTGCTGTTCGCATCCGTCACCCTCGGCGGCCTCGGCAGCGCGTTCGGCGCGCTCGTGGGTGCGCTCATCATCGGGCTCGCCACCGAGATCTCCACCCTCTGGCTCCCTGCCGACCTCCGGTTCGCAGTCGCCCTCGTCATCCTCATCCTGGTGCTGCTCGTTCGGCCGCAGGGTGTGCTCGGTCGCAAGGAGAGGATCGGCTGATGCTCGACGTCCTGCTCGGCTCGCTCAGCCAGCTCATCTCCGCCTCGTCGGCGGCATACGCCCTCGCGGCCATCGGCCTCGGCATCCACTTCGGATACTCGGGTCTGCTCAACTTCGGCCAGGCAGGCTTCATGGCGATCGGCGCCTACGGGTTCGCCGTCTTCACGAGCCTCGTCGACCCGACGAACACGTTCGGATGGCCGGCATGGCTGTCGCTGCTCGCCGCCACGCTCGTCGGCATCCTCTCTGCGGTGATCTTCGCGCTCATCCTCGGCATCCCCACGCTGCGGCTGCGGGGCGACTACCTGGCGATCGTGACGATCGCCGCCGCCGAGATCGTGCGCTTCACGGTGCGCACCCAGGACCTCACCGAGGTCACCGGCGGCTCGCAGGGCATCCGCGGCACCGACTTCAAGGGCGACATCCAGGCGGTGAACGAGGGGCTGCTGAACCTCGACAACAACACCTGGTACACGCTCGTCAGCTGGATCCTCGTCGTCATCGCGGTCCTGCTCGTGTGGGGCCTCATGCGCAGCCCGTGGGGCCGCGTCGTGAAGGGCATCCGTGAGGACGAGGACGCGGTGCGCAGCCTCGGCAAGAACGTGTACGCGTACAAGATGCAGGCGCTCGTGCTCGGTGGCGTCATGGGTGCGGTCGCCGGCATCCTGTTCATCTTCCCCAGAGCCGTGCAGGCCGACAGCTTCGCGACGACCCTCACGTTCAACGTGTGGACCGCGCTGCTGCTCGGTGGCGCAGCCACCGTGCTCGGCCCCGTGCTCGGCGGCGTGCTGTTCTGGTTCCTGCTGTCGTTCGTGCGCGGCCTCATCGGCGAGCTGCACGACCTCGGACTCTTCGGCTCGATGTCGGCGACCCAGGCCGGCCAGCTCGCGTTCGTCGCCGTCGGCGCCGCGCTCATCGTCCTCGTCATCTTCCGACCACAAGGGATCATGGGCAACAAGAAGGAGCTGTCGTTCAATGTCTAGCCCTACGAAGACCCACGAGCTCGTCGACGGCGACGTCGGCCCCGGCTGCAAGAAGGTCGACCCCATCGTCGTCGCCGACGGCGTGCGCAGGCAGTTCGGCGGCCTCACCGCCGTCGACGTCGCCCACGTCGAGATCCCCCGCGGCAAGATCACCGCGCTCATCGGGCCCAACGGAGCAGGCAAGACGACGTTCTTCAACCTGCTCACCGGGTTCGACAAGCCCAACGAGGGCTCCTGGTCGTTCGACGGTCAGTCGCTCGCCGGGGTCTCCGCCTACAAGGTCGCCCGCCGCGGGATGGTGCGCACCTTCCAGCTCACGAAGTCGCTCGGCCGCCTCACCGTGCTGCAGAACATGCTGCTCGGCGCGTCCGGGCAGCGCGGCGAGCGCTTCTCCAGCGCCATCTTCTCCTTCCTCTGGCGCGGCCAGGAGCAGGAGAACACGGCGCGTGCCGATGAGCTGCTCGCCCGCTTCAAGCTCGACGCCAAGCGCGAGGACTTCGCCGCCTCCCTCTCCGGTGGGCAGCGCAAGCTGCTCGAGATGGCGAGGGCGCTCATGAGCGGCCCGCGCCTCGTGATGCTCGACGAGCCGATGGCCGGCGTCAACCCGGCGCTGACGCAGTCGCTGCTCGACCACGTGCTCGGGCTCAAGGACGACGGCACGACCGTGCTGTTCGTCGAGCACGACATGCACATGGTGCGGCACATCTCCGACTGGGTCATCGTCATGGCAGAGGGCAAGGTCGTCGCCGAGGGCCCGCCCGAGTCGATCATGCAGGATCAGGCGGTCGTCGACGCGTACCTCGGCGCGCATCACGACACCGACCTCGGCACCCTCACCAACCAGGAGATCCGCCAGATCGAGCAAGAGGCTGCGCAGGAGCTCGACGAGGTCGTCGCCGCCCGCGAGGAGGACAAGGCATGAGCGTCGTGCTCGAGACGAAGGACCTCGTCGCCGGCTACCTGCCGGGCGTCAACATCCTCAACGGCTGCTCCATCGTGGCCAACCAGGGCGACCTCATCGGCATCATCGGGCCCAACGGCGCAGGCAAGTCGACGCTGCTGAAGGCCATCTTCGGGCAGGTCAACGTGCGCGGCGGCGAGATCCTGCTGCAGGGCGAGTCGATCACCGGGCTCAAGGCCGACCGGCTCGTGTCCAAGGGCGTCGGCATGGTGCCGCAGAACAACAACGTGTTCCCCTCGCTCACCATCGAGGAGAACCTCGAGATGGGGCTCTACCAGGAGCCCAGACGCTTCAAGGAGCGCTTCGAGTTCGTCGCGGGCCTCTTCCCGGAGCTCGCGTCGCGGCGCAAGCAGCGCGCAGGCAGCCTCTCCGGCGGCGAGCGCCAGATGGTCGCGATGGGCCGTGCGCTCATGATGGACCCGTCGGTGCTGCTGCTCGACGAGCCCAGCGCCGGCCTCTCCCCCGTGCGTCAGGACGAGACGTTCCTGCGCGTCGCCGAGATCAACAAGCACGGCGTGACCATCGTCATGGTCGAGCAGAACGCACGCCGCTGCCTGCAGATCGCGCACCGCGCGTACGTGCTCGACCAGGGCAAGGACGCGTACACCGGCACCGGACGCTCCATGCTCAACGACCCGAAGGTCGTCGAGCTGTACCTCGGCACGCTCGCGACCGACGTCGAGGACAAGGCGCGGACGGAGACGAACACGGTCGTCACGGTGGATGCGGATGACGAGTCGTCGAGGGACGAGTCGAAGCCGTAGGTCTGGGCTGCTCGGTCGAAGGCGTCGTCCCTGTGGGGACGGCGCCTTCGTCGTGTCGTGGGTGCTGGGCTGGGTTGGGAGGAGGAGGGGCCGACATCGAGTCGCAGTCCCCCGCTCGCTAGCGCGAGCTCCCGCCAGGCCCGATGCCTGCGACTCGACGTCGGCCCCTCCTCCTCCCGTCCGTCCCGGTGCGTGGGGCGTTCGTTCGTGCGGGTGCGCAGCGCACCGGTGGTGGGATGTGCTGCGCGCGCGTGCGGTCGCCGCCGATCCGCGCGGCCGTTCCCAGCCTCGCGTCGCTCGCTGGGCAGCACGCAGCGCGAGCGCTCCCGCGGTCGGAGACCTCCGTGCGTCGCGGCGCCGTGCGGGCCGTGCGGGCCCGTGCGAGAGCGCAGCGTGGGGTCACCACGGCGCCCGCACCCGCACAGGACACCACCCGCGCTCCACGCCGTCGCACGTCGCCGGGCGCGTCACGCGCCGAGCACGGCCGCGCGGATCGGCTGCGACCGCACGGGCGCGCAGCAGCAACCCCACCCGGAGGCCCACCCCACGGCCCGAAGGACGCCCAAGCGCCCAGCACGCGAGCGGAGCGAAGGGG
>NZ_CEEDMM010000006.1:0-104849 GCF_979255995.1 Agrococcus sp. AC640b | reverse complement strand
CGCCCGCCCCCGTTCGCCCTTCGCCACCCCGCACGGCCTGTTCCGGCTCGTGGCGATCGCAGAGGCGATCTCGTGGACGCTGCTGCTGGGCGGCCTCGCGCTGCGCGCCGCGTTCGACCTTTCGATCGCCGTCTCGATCGGCGGCGGCGTGCACGGATTCGTGTTCCTCGCCTACGCGGCGACGGCCGTGCTCATGACGATCCATCAGCGCTGGGGCGCAGGTGCCGCGGTCGTCGCGATCGCGAGCGCCGTCGTGCCGTACGCGACGATCCCCACCGAGCGGTGGCTGCGACGCTCGGGCAGGCTCGACGGCGCGTGGCGTCTCGAGGCGACCGGCGATCCCCGTGACGCCCGCCCGCTCGACCGCCTCGTGCGCACGCTGCTGCGGCATCCGGTCGCGTTCGGGCTCGGCGCCATCGCACTCGTCGCCGTCGTGTTCACCGTGCTGCTCATCGTCGGCCCTCCCGGCCGCTGACCACCGCCGCGCCGAGCGGTGGGTAGCGTGGATGCCGTGAGCCACGCCGACGACCTCGCCCTCGCCCTCCGCATCGCCGACGCCGCCGACGCGATCTCGATGGATCGCTTCCTGGCTGCCGACCTGCACGTGTCGACCAAGCCGGATGCGACGCACGTGACCGACGCCGATCAGGCCGTCGAGGCGCGCATCCGCGAGCTCGTCGCCGCCGAGCGGCCTGGCGACGCGTTCTTCGGCGAGGAGACGGGCGCGACGGGCGACAGCCCCAGGCAGTGGATCGTCGACCCCATCGACGGCACGGCGCACTTCCTGCGCGGCGCACCCGTCTGGGCGACGCTCATCGCGCTCGTCGTCGACGGCGAGGTCGTCGTGGGCGTGTGCTCCTCCCCCGCGCTCGGACGTCGCTGGTGGGCGGCACGCGGCGAGGGCGCGTGGGCGTCGCCCGGCGAGCAGCGGCTGCGGGTGTCGGGCGTCGACGCGCTCGCCGACGCCGCCATCTCGTACAACTCCATCCAGGGCTGGGACGGCGCGGGCCGCATCGACGACCTCGTCGCGCTGCAACGTGACGTGTGGCGGGCCCGCTCGTACGGCGACGCGTGGAGCTACATGCTGCTGGCGGAGGGTGCGCTCGACGTCGTGGGCGAGTTCGACCTCAAGCCGTACGACATGGCGGCGCTCGTGCCGATCGTCGAGGAGGCCGGCGGCCGCTTCACGTCGATCGATGGGCAGGAAGGTCCGTGGCACGGCACGGCGCTCGCGACGAACGGCGTGCTGCACGACGAGCTGCTGCACCGTCTGCGCGACTGACGCCGTGCCCGTCACCCTCGTCACCGGCGGCAGTCGCGGCATCGGCGCCGCGACGTGCAGGCGGCTCGCCGTCGACGGCCACGACGTCGTCGTCGGCTTCCGATCCGATCGTGCGTCGGCCGACGCCGTCGTGGCCGCCGTCGAGGCGCTCGGCCGTCGCGCGCTCGCGCAGCAGGTCGACGTCGTCGACGAGGCCTCGCTCGACGCGTTCGTCGCCTCCGCAGCGCCGCTGGGCGCCGTGACGGGGCTCGTCGCGAACGCCGGCGCCGCGTCGGCCGTGGGCGCGCTCGTCGACAACGCGCTGGGCGACATCCGTGCCGACCTCGACGTGAACCTGCTCGGCGTGATCGCCGCATGCCGTGCCGTGCTGCCCGTCATGGTCGACGGCGGTGCGATCGTGACGGTGTCGTCGGTCGCCGCCCGGCTCGGCTCGCCGGGCACCTACGTGCACTACGCCGCCGCGAAGGCGGGCGTCGAGGCGTTCACGCACGGACTCGCGCTCGAGGTCGCCGGCCGCGGCATCCGCGTGAACGCCGTCGCGCCCGGCACGATCTGGACCGACTTCCACCGCGACCCCGAGCGGCCGGCGACGGTCGCGGCCTCCGTGCCGCTCGGGCGCGCAGGGCAGCCGGACGAGATCGCGGCGGCGATCGCGTGGCTGCTGGGACCCGACGCGTCGTACGCGACGGGATCGGTGCTCGACGTCTCCGGCGGGCTGTGAGCCGCCGTCACCCGCGCGAGGGCGACGACCCGCGCCGCGAGGCGCGCGACTCCGAGCTCGTCGACGACCTGCTCTCGGGCGACGAGCGCCGAGTGCTCCACGCGGTGTGGGCGATCTTCGCCACCCGCGACCCCGCGGTGCTGCAGCCCGTCGCGCGGTCGCTGGCTCGCATCGAGCGCGCGACCGACGACCTCGACCTCGGCGGCGCGCTCATCTCGAACCGCAGGAACCTCGACCACGCCTTCGACCGCGTCCGACGGTTCACGGAGGGGAAGTGCCTGTGCGGCGTCTACCCGGGCCACGTGCGCTACGAGCCGGCGAAGGAGGAGCGGCACGGCCACGTGCGGATCGTCGAGGAGATCGAGGTCCTCTTCCAGGGTCGCCCGGACCGGCCGCGACGCATCTGCGAGTGCACGGCCTGCGGCCGTCGCTTCGACGTCGAGGAGGGCGAGTACCACTACACGTGGTGGCAGTGGCATGCGATCGCGGCACCGACGCCGCAGGCGGACGCGAAGCCCGCTCGCGTCATCGTCCCGCGTTCGCCCGCTCGAGCGCGCCGACGTCGATCCTCGTCATCGCCATGAGCGCCTGCGTGACGGCGCTGGCGTTCGGACCGGACATGAGCTGGCCCATCGTCTCGGGCACGATCTGCCACGACAGCCCGAAGCGGTCGACGAGCCAGCCGCACTGGCTCTCGCGCCCGCCGTCGGCGACGAGGGCATCCCACAGCCGGTCGATCTCGGCCTGACCCTCGACGGCGAGCACGAGCGACACGGCCTCGGAGAGCGGGAACTGCGGGCCGCCGTTCAGCAGCGTCACGGCGTGCCCGCCGATCGTGAGGTCGACCGTGAGCGCCTGCCCGCCCATGCCACCCGGGAACGCCGCGTCGTCCGGGTACCTGCTGACGTGCTGGATCTCGCTGCCTGGCACGAGCGACACGTAGAGCGCCGCCGCCTCCTCGATGCCCCCGTCGAACCAGATGGACGTCGCAACCCTCGTCATGGTGCACCCTTCGTCGGCTCGCAGCGTACGCCCGCGCATCGCCACGCGGCTAGGGTCGAAGGCATGCGCGAGATCTCCGTGGACGACATCGCCTCCGACACCACCGTGCCCGTGGTCGACGTGCGTGAGCAGGACGAATGGGATGCGGGGCACGTGCCGCACGCGATCCACATCCCCATGGGCGAGGTCGTCGAGCGCCTCGACGAGGTGCCGGACGGCGCGGCGATCATCTGCCACTCCGGTGGCCGCAGCGCCCGCGTGGTGCAGTACCTCGAGACGCAGGGCCGCGTCGCTGCGAACGTCGTCGGCGGCACGTCGGCGTGGATCGCCGCGGGCCACGACGTCGCGCGCTGACCCGCGTCGGCTCCCACCAACACGACGAAGGGCCGCAGGCGTCGCCTGCGGCCCTTCGAGCGCTTCCTCACGCGTGACACGCACCGACGGTGGTGGAGATGGGGGGAATCGAACCCCCGTCCATCGCTCGGACCGTGCGGCTTCTCCGAGTGCAGTCTGAGTTTCTTCGTTCTGCTCGGCCCCTACCTTTGCCCCAGACACCTAGGTAGACAGGCCCAGTCACAGTTCGAGTCCCGCGGTTCCCTGTGACGCAGTTCCGCAGCAAGCTCCCTAGATGACGCCGGGGTCCGGGGCAGGAGCAGACCCGGTCCGACGGACTTCAGGCTCGCTTAGGCAGCGAGGGCGAAGTCGGTGCGCTTGGAATCGGCACCTATGGTTTCCCAGGGGGCGTTGACGAGATGACCCTGGATCCTCGACTCGCTTCCCGCAGCGACTGAGGCGATGTCGAAACCGATCATCCCCGTGCTGCGGTGCGTGTCACGCGCTGTGGAGTTGCCATGCCACCGCATCCGTCGAGGCCTGCGGCAGCCCTCCATCATACGTGCCGACCACCGTCACGGTCAACGTGCCGGCACGCGCCGGCTCAGCCGAACAGCAGCTCCGCCTCGCGGTAGCGCTCCTCGGGCACGACCTTCAGCGAGCCGAGGGCGTCGGCGAACGGCACGCGCTTCACGTCGGTGCCGCGCAGCGAGACCATGTGCCCCCACGCCTGCTCGTGCACGGCCTCGATCGCCGCGAGGCCGAAGCGCGTCGCGAGCACCCGGTCGGCGCCCGTGGGGGCGCCGCCGCGCTGGATGTGTCCGAGCACCGTCGAGCGCGACTCGATGCCCGTGCGCGCCTCGATCTCGGGGGTGATGAGCTCGGAGATGCCGCCGAGCCGCGGACGGTTGAAGGCGTCGAGGCCCTTGTGCGAGTGCGCCTCCTCCATGCCCTCGAGCCGGAACCCCTCCGACACGACGATGAGCGGCGCGCGGCGCCGGTCGTACACCTGCTGCGCCCAGTCGCAGATCTCGTCCATCGACCGCGGCTGCTCGGGGATGAGGATGGCGTGGGCACCCACGGCCATGCCCGCGTGCAGCGCGATCCAGCCGACGTGACGCCCCATGACCTCGAGCACCATGCAGCGCATGTGCGAGTCGCCGGTCGTGCGCAGTCGGTCGCCCGCCTCCGTCGCGATCTGCACGGCCGTGTCGAAGCCGAACGTGTAGTCGGTGGCGTCGAGGTCGTTGTCGATCGTCTTCGGCACGCCCACGATGGGGATGCCCGCGTCGCTCAGGCGCTTGCCGGCCGCGAGCGTACCCTCGCCGCCGATCGCGAGCACGGCGTCGATGCCGAGACGCTCCATCGTCGTCGCGATGTTCGCGGGGCCTGCGTTGTCGCCCTCGAACGGGTTCGTGCGGCTCGTGCCGAGGATCGTGCCGCCCACGCGGGAGATGCCACGCACCGACGAGCGGTTCAGCACGCGCACGTCGCCGGCGACGAGCCCCCGCCAGCCGTCGCGGATGCCGACGAACTCGTGCCCGTGCTGCTTGATGCCGCCGAGCACCGCCGCTCGGATGACGGCGTTCAGCCCTGGGCAGTCGCCGCCGGAGGTGAGGATCCCGATGCGCATGTCGCTCCGCTCGAAGTGTGGGTCGGCCTCCATCCTCGCGTCCGCACGCACCCGTGTCGAACTCGGGCAGATCTCCCCATCGCGCTCGCAGCATCCGCTGCCTACCCTGGGGTACCCCGCCGTGGCACGCACGGCCGCTGCACGAGGACGGAGCCGACGCATGGCCGACGAGCGCCCGCCGGGTCCGAGCCCGGCGTACGACCCGTTCCGCGGGGCGCCGACGCCGCCTCCGTCCGCTCCGCAGCAGCAGCCGCAGCCTCCGCAGCACGACGTGCCGCCGCAGCCGAGCGCACCGACGCGCGATCCCGACGGCTCGTGGATCGTCGAGGTGCACCCCGCGCAGCAGCCGCCCGGCCCCTCCGCGGCCTACCCCGAGCCGCGCAAGCCCATGACCGCGCCCACGCCGATCCAGTCGGCCGAGCCCGCGGCGGGCCTCCAGCCGCCGCACCCCGGCATGCAGCAGCAGCCGCTCCACGCCATGCCCGGCGCGCAGGCCTTCCCCTCGCAGCAGCCGCCGCGCCGCCGCGGACCTCGGCTCGGCCTCATCCTCGGCATCGCCATCCCCGTCGCGATGCTCGCGATCGGCGGCATCGTCGCCGCGATCGTCGTGCCTGGCGTGCTCGTCGACCGCGACGCGCAGTCGGCAGCCGATGCGTACGCGCAGGAGCGCACCGAGTGGGACTCGGTGTTCTCGGATGCGGCGCTGCAGCCCCTCGCCGAGCTCGACACGGCGGGCCTCGACGCGGGCCTCGTGACGATCTCGACCGGCGTCGGCTCGGGCTCGTACGACGACGTGGTGCCGGACGCCACGGCGTTCCAGTCGTCGTGCGACACGATCGCAGGGCTCGGCGTGCAGGCGGCGATGCTCTCGGCGACGCCTCCGGCCCTGCGCATCGTCGACGGCGGCGAGCGCAACGACGCGTACGCGCAGGCCCTCGCGGAGGCCTCGACGTCGCAGCCGCGCTACGACGCGTCGACGACGTTCGCGACCGACGTCGCAGCCCCCTTCGACGCCGTCGCGAGCGGCTGCGCGCTCGTGCGCGCCCAGGTCGAGGCCGACGCCACGTTCGCGACGACGTACGACGCGTTCCTCGCGACGCTCACGGTGCCGCAGGGCGGCACGGAGCGCTTCGACGCCAGCAGCGTCGAGTACTTCACCTTCACGTGCAACGCGCCCACGGGGTGCGCCTCGTTCGTCGACCGCGCGGCGCGTGCGACGACGGGCGCGGCGTGGGATGCCGCGTTCGTGGCGTACAACCAGGCGATGGCGCAGTCGTACCGCGACCACTGCCCCACCGCCGACGTGCAGGCCGCGTGCGACGCGTGGGCGTCGATGCACGACCAGAGCGTGCAGCTGGCGTCCGCGGTCGGCGCCGCCTACCGCGACGAGGACGTCACGGGCGGCGCGGTCGCAGGCGACACCTTCCCCGCTCCCGATCTCGAGGCCGCGCTCGACGCGTTCGCCGTCGGCGAGGAGGCCAACATCGCGACGGCCGCGTCGGCCACGAGCGCCGCGACGGGCGTCGAGACGATCTTCGCCGTCGTGAGCGACGTCGTGCGCAGCGAGGCGCAGACCATCCGCGACGCCGCCTCCGCGGTGCGCGGATGAGCGACGAGCCCGGGCGGCCGCAGCCAGACGACGCCCCCGACGATGCTGCGGGCACCTCGGACGCCGTGATGCCCGCCGACTCCGCTGCGACGGACTCGAGCCCGGCACCCCCGGGCCCGGCACCCTCGAGTCCGGCACCCTCGAGCCCGGCGCCTTCGAGCGCTGCACCTCCACGCACCGCCCGCGTGCCGCTGCGACGATGGCTGCCGCCGCTCGCGACGGGCGTGCTCGTGCTCACCGCGTGGATCGTGCTCGGCAGCGGAGCGTCGTCGGCCTCCGACGTCGCCGACGAGTACCGCTCCGACCGCGGCTCCTGGGCGACCTGGTCGGCGCAGGTCGCGGCGCCGTACGCACGCCTCGACGCGATCGCGGCAGCGCAGGGCCTCGGCGAGGCCGACTTCGACGACGCCGACGCGCCTGCATGGTCCGCCGCGTCGCCGCTGCCGTGCTCGCTCGACTCGTGGCGGCTCGCGCAGGTCGACCGCGACGTGCCGGCGCTGCCCGCGCAGCCGCTCGGCATCGCGAGCTGGGACTACGCCTCGGCCCGCGAGCTCGCCGAGGCCGACGCGTCCGCCGCGGCCGCGTTCGATCGCATGCCGGAGGTGCTCGAGGCAGCCATGCCCGAGGTCGACGCCGTGTGCGCCACCGCGGCGGCGCTGCGCGCGGCGCAGGGCGCGGCGACGACCGCCGCGCAGGACGGCTTCGCCCTCGAGCGGCTCGTCGACGCATCGACCGACTCGGTGACGTACGCGATCGTCGAGGGGACGACGATGATCACGGTCGTGTGCGACGGCGTCGTCGGCTGCACCGGCGTCGACCTCGCGACCTCCGGCGCGTCGATCGCCGACTCGTGGACGCGCGAGTTCGTCTGGGGCTCGCAGGACTACGCCGACGCCTACGCGCGCTGCCCGGCGTCGCTCGCCGACACGTGCGCGGTCGTCGCCGAAGCCTACGAGGTCAGGGCGGAGGCGGAGCAGGCCATCGCCGACGCGTTCCGCGCCGGCGATGCCGCAGCGATCGAGGCAGCGTTCCAGCAGCGCACCCTCGACTGGGACGCCGCATGGTCGGCCGCGCAGGAGGCGGTCGCCGACGCAGGAGGCGACTCGCTCGAGGCGCTGCTGGCCGAGGCGTGGGTCGCGGCGCTCGAGCCCGTCGCCGCGTGCGCGCAGGAGGCGATCGTCCGATGACGAACGACGACCGCGACGTGCCGCCGCCGCCCGTGCCCACGTCGGCCGTGCCCACGCCGACGCCGCAGGCGCCGGCCGACGACCCGGCTGCAGCATCCGACCGACACGACGACGGCACGCAGCCCGCGCCCGCCGCGCCTCGCACGCGGCAGCAGCATCTCGATGCCGCGCGCGCGTCGGCCCGCCGCGTCGGCGCGGGCGCCCGCAGGCACGCGGGCTGGCTCGCGGTCGCCGGGCTCGCGATCCTCGCGATCGCCGTGCTGGTCGTCGGCAGGCTCTCCCCGGACGCCGACGCCCAGTCGGCGGACTCCGTCGCGGCGTGGGAGACCGACCTCGCCGCCTACCAGGGCACCGTCGTCGCCCTCACCGGCTCCGGCTGGCAGGTCGACGCGTCGGCGGTCGCCGCGACCGGTCTCGTCTCCGGCGACCTGCTGCAGCAGTCCGACGGCATCGACCTCAGCACCGTGTCGTCCGCGTGCTCGGGCGCCGATGCGGCCATCCGCCTCTCGCGGGCCGGCGAGGACATCGCGATCCCCGTGCTGGGGCCGGGCGACGCGTCGTCGTACGCCTACGAGGACGCGGTGTCCGAGGCCGCCGCACTCGAGGACTCCTTCGCAGCCGCCGCGACGTACGCCGACGACGTCGCGGCGCTCGACGGCTCGCTCGGTGCCGCGTGCGCGCTCGCGACGCGGCTGTCGTTGCCGGTGACGTACCTGCAGTACGCATCGACGCCCATCGAGGAGGGCGAGGCCGCGCAGGTCGGCGAGACGACGACCGTCGTGTGCGCGGGCGCCCAGGGGTGCCCGACGGGACCGGGGCCGACGCCCACGTGGGAGTGGGGCAGCCTCGCCGACCTGCACCGCGAGCTCGCCGACGCCTTCGACGGCACCTGCCCCGCGGAGCTCGACGAGGCGTGCGTGCTCGCCGCCGACGCGCTGCGCACCCTCGCCGCCGACGACGGCACGGTGCTGACGGCGTGGGGGGTCGCGAACGACGACGGCGCGACGGCAGCCGAGCTGCAGGCGCTGCAGACGGCGCTCGACGAGCGTGCGAGCCGCTTCGAGGCGGCATGGGCAGACGCGGAGGCGGCGGCGCCGGGCGGCGACATCGAGGCGGCGCTCGCGACGATCCTCTCGGACGGGCTCGGCGACCTCGGCGACCTCGTGCAGGGCATCCAGGCGGAGCCCGGGTACTAGCGGGCGCTCGCGCTACTCGTTCATGCGGTTGCGCGTGCGCATCGCCCGATCGGCCTCGCGCTTGTCCTGCCGCTCGCGCAGCGCGTGCCGCTTGTCGTACTCGCGCTTGCCCTTCGCGACGGCGAGCTCGACCTTCGCGCGGCCGTCGAGGAAGTAGAGCGACAACGGCACGAGCGTGTAGCCGCCCTGCGACACCGCCGCCTGCAGCTTCTCGATCTGGTGCTTGTGCAGCAGCAGCTTGCGCTTGCGGCGCGGCGGGTGGTTGGTCCAGGTGCCCTGGCCGTACACGGGGATGTGCACGGCGTCGAGCCACGCCTCTCCCCCGTCGACGTATGCGTAGCCGTCGACGAGCGAGGCCCGGCCTGCGCGCAACGACTTCACCTCGGTGCCGGTGAGCACGAGACCCGCCTCGTAGCGGTCCTCGATCGTGTAGTCGTGCCTGGCCTTCTTGTTCTGGGCGACGACCTTCTGACCCTGCTCGCGTGCCATGATCGCCTCCTCGTCTCGCGTCCTGGGCAGCCAGTCAGCGTAGCACGCAGCGGCCCGACGGCCGCGGCTCAGACCTTCAGGTAGCGGCGGATCGCGACGGCGGCGGCGAGCCCGGCGAACACGACGCCGAAGACGACGAGCCCAGGCGCCACGAGTAGCGCATCGTCGAGCCCCACGACCGCGACGGTGCGCAGCGTCTGCGCCACGTAGCCCTGCAGCACCCCCTGCACGAGCACGACGATCGCACCGGCTGCCAGCAGCGAGCCGACGAACGCGGCGGTGACGCCCTCGAGGATGAACGGGGTCTGGATGAAGCGGTTCGACGCGCCCACGAGTCGCATGATGCCGAGCTCCCTGCGTCTGGAGAACGCCGAGAGCCGGATGGTCGTGGCGATGAGCAGCACGGCGGCGACGAGCATGAGCACGGCGATGCCGACCGCGGCGAGGCTCGCCGTGTTGAGCACGGAGAAGATGGGCTCGAGCAGCGCCCGCTGGTCGCGCACCTCGAGCACGCCAGGCAGCCCCGCGGTCGCCTCGGCGATGACGTCGGCGTCCGCAGGCGTCACGGGGCTCACCCACAGCGCCTCGTTCATGGTGTCGGCCGTGGCGAACTCGGCGGTCGTCGTGCCGCCGAACTGCTCCATGAAGCGCGCGTACGCCGCATCGCGGTCCTCGAACTCGACGCCGTCGACGTACTGGGCGACGGCGCTCGAGGCGAGCGCGTCCTCGGCCGCCTGGATCTGCTCGGGCGTCGCAGCAGCCTGCGAGCACGTCTCGGTCTGGTCGATGTCGTTGCAGAAGTACACGGCGACCTGGGCGCGGTCGTACCAGAAGCCCTTCATCTGGTTCACCTGCAGCTGCAGCAGCACCGCGGCGCCGACGAACGTGAGCGAGATGAACGTGACGAGCACGACGGCGACGGCCATCGACAGGTTGCGCCGCAGACCGGTCCACACCTCCTGCAGGACGAGCGCGACCCTCATCGCACCGCTCCGAGGCTCGCGGGATCGGAGACCGGGATGGGCGAGGTCGTGGCGTAGCCGCCGCGCAGCTCGTCGCGCATGATGCGGCCGGCGTCGAGCTCGACGACGCGCTTCTGCATCGCGTCGACGATCGACGAGTCGTGGGTGGCCATCACGACGGTCGTGCCGGACTCGTTGATGCGTGCGAGGAGCGCCATGATGCCCGCGCTCGTCGCGGGGTCGAGGTTGCCGGTGGGCTCGTCGGCGAGCAGGATCGGCGGCTTGTTGATGAGCGCGCGCGCGATCGCGACGCGCTGCTGCTCGCCACCGGAGAGCTCGTGGGGCAGGCGGCTCTGCTTGCCTGCGAGGCCCACGGTCTTCAGCACGTCGGGCACGGCCTCCGAGATGTAGCCGCGGCTCTTGCCGAGCACCTGCAGCGTGAACGCGACGTTCTCGTACACGGTCTTCGCCCGCAGGAGTCGGAAGTCCTGGAAGACCACGCCCAGGTTGCGGCGGAAGTAGGGCACCTTGCGGCTCGGGATCGAGCGCAGGCGCCTGCCGAGCACGTGGATCTCGCCCGTGGAGGGCTGCTCCTCGCGCAGCACCATGCGGATGAGCGTGGACTTGCCGGAGCCGGACGCGCCGACGAGGAAGACGAACTCGCCCTTCGCGACCTCGAGCGACACGTCGGTGAGCGCCGCCCGCGCCGAGCGGGGGTAGGTCTTGGAGACCGCGTCGAACCGGATCACTCGTCGAGGCTACGGCCGCGTCGGCAGGGATCGGGGACGCGCGCCCGGCGCGGCGCGCGATGCGGCATGCGCCGCGGGGGCGTCAGCCGCGCCCGCGCCACTGCGCGACGCGGCCCGTGGCCTGCGCGAGACCGAGGATCCCGACGTTCGTGCGCTCCGGCTGGCCCCAGTGGCTGCGCTCGTACAGCTCGTGGCGGGCGCCGAAGCCCGTGCCGATCGCGTCCCACAGCGCACCCATGACCTCGAGGCGCTCCGCGGCGTCCGCACCGCCCGAGCCACGCAGCAGCGGTGCGAGGTCGGCGTGGTGCGCGAGCGCGTCCGCGGGGATCGGCAGGTGCGCGAGCCCCGACGCGACAGCGGTCTCGAGCGTCACGCGCATGCGGCTGTAGGCGTCTGGGGCGTAGGCGGAGAACGCGAGCGCCGGCTCGACGCCAGGACCCCACGCTCGGCCGCGCGCCGCGTCGTCGTCGCCGACGGGCGTCGCCTGCTCGATCATCGCGTCGCGCATGCCTGCGACGACGTGCCGGAACGCGATCGTCTCGCCGAGCGCCGCCTGCACGCCGCGGATCGACGACGTGCCCATGATCTCGCTCGCGCGCACCGCGAGGCCCGCGATCCACTCGAGCTTCGCCTCGAGCCGCGTCGCGGACTGGAACGCGAGCCGCGCGTTCCAGCCGACGGCGCCGCGGTTGTGGCCGAGCATCGTCTCCGCGTCGCGGATGAGCACGTCGTGCCACGGCACGAGCACGTCGTCGAAGACCACGAGCGCGTCGTGCTCGGCGTAGCGGGTCGCGAGCGGCTGGTCGGCACGCGCCGGGATGCCGCGTGCGTAGAGCCGCAGCCCGGGCGCGCCGACGGGCACGGTGCATGCGATGGCGAAGCCGTCGGTCGTCACCTCGCCGCCGAAGTGCGACACGAGCAGCCGCTGCGCCGTCGCCGCGCCGGTCACGACGGCCTTCGCGCCGCGCAGCACGAGCCCGTCGGACGTCTCGCGTGCGACGTGCAGGAAGACGTCGCCCACCTCGTCGGGCGGCAGGTCGCGATCGACGGGCGGGTTGACGAGCGCCTGGGCGTAGTGGGTCACGGCGCGCTGGTCGCGCTCGAGCGTCGCGCGCACCGCGCCTGCGCGGTCGCCGTAGAACGACGCGTGCGCCGCCATCGACGTGAGCACCGACGCGAGCGTCTCGGGCGTGCGGCCGAGCCATCCGTGCGTCGTGCGCTGCCAGGCCCGGATCGCCTCGCGCTGCGCGCGCAGGTCGGCCTGCGAGCGCGGGATCGCGTAGAAGGCGTGCGTGACGACGCCGTCGGGCGTCGTCGTGCGCAACGCGTCCGCGTCGTCGCCGTGCATGGCGTCGTAGAGCGACGCGATCGTCGCGGCGGTGCCCGCGAGGGCGGGATGCGTCGCGACGTCGTCGACGCGCTCGCCGTCGAGCCAGACCGCACGGCCGTCGCCGAGTCCCGCGAGGTACTCGGCGCCGGTCTGCGGCCCGCCGGTCACGAGTCGGCCCGCTCCTGCTGCTGCTGCTTGCGCCAGCGGATGCCCGCGGCGATGAAGCCGTCGAGGTCCCCGTCGAACACCGCGGACGGGTTGCCGACCTCGTGCTCGGTGCGGAGGTCCTTGACCATCTGGTACGGCGCGAGCACGTAGGAGCGCATCTGGTCGCCCCACGACGCCGTGATGGTGCCTGCGAGCTCCTTCTTGCGTGCCGCCTCCTCCTCGCGCTGCAGCAGCATGAGGCGCGACTGCAGCACGCGCATCGCGGCGGCGCGGTTCTGGATCTGCGACTTCTCGTTCTGCATCGACACGACGAGGCCGGTGGGCAGGTGCGTGATGCGCACGGCGGAGTCGGTCGTGTTGACCGACTGGCCACCGGGACCGGAGGAGCGGAACACGTCGACGCGGATGTCGCCCTCGGGCACCTCCACCTCGTCGACCTGGTCGAACAGCGGCACGACCTCGACGGCCGCGAACGACGTCTGCCGCTTGCCCGCCTGGCCGAACGGGCTCATGCGCACGAGCCGGTGCGTGCCGGCCTCGACGGAGAGGTTGCCGAACGCGTATGGCGCGTCGACCTCGAACGAGGCCGACTTGATGCCCGCCTCCTCCGCGTACGACGTGTCGTAGACGCGCACGCTCATGCCGTGCTGCTCCGCGTAGCGCAGGTACATGCGCAGGAGCATCTCGGCGAAGTCGGATGCGTCGACGCCGCCGGCGCCGGCACGGATCGTGACGACGGCGGGCAGCTCGTCGAACTCGCCGTCGAGCAGCGTGAGCACCTCCATCTCGGAGACCGTGCGCCGCAGGCCGGCGAGCTCCTTGCGCGCCTCGGCGCGGGAGTCCTCGTCGTCCTCCTCGTTGGCGAGCTGCACGAGCACCTCGAGGTCGTCGATGCGGTCCGCGACCTCGGCGAGGCGCTTGACGCGCGACTGCCGGTGGCTGAGCGCGGTCGTGACCTGCTGCGCCTTCGCGGGGTCGTCCCAGATGTCGGGTGCGCCCGCCTGCTCGCTGAGCTCGGCGATCTCGCGCTCGAGGCGCGGCACGTCGGCGACGACGGCGATGTCGGAGTACGTGGAGCGGAGGTCGGCGATCTCGCCGGCGATGTCGAGGTCGGCCATGATCGTCCAGCCTACTTGCCGCGCTGCGGCCCGCGGCATCCCGTCGCAGGCGCCGCCTGCATGCACCGTGCGCGCTCCACCGCGCAAGCACATGCCTCGGGCAATGGACCGCGCGCTACGATTCGACTCGCATGGACCTCCTCATCCGCGACTCCGTCGCCCGCGTGCCCGCCAGACGGAGCACGCCGGGCGCGTCGGTCGTTGGCGGCATCGCATGACGCACGTCTCGAGCGGCGTGCGCGACACCGCGACGGCCACGGCGCACGCGAAGGCGATCCTCGTCGGCGAGCACTCCGTCGTGCACGGCGCACCCGCGATCGCCACGCCCCTCGACGCGCTCACCATCACGGCGACCGCCGCCCTCGCGCGCGGCGACGAGTCGACGCTCACGACCGACGACTACACCGGATCGCTCGAGGGGGCACCCGACGGCCTCGCCCCGACCGTCGCCGCCGTGCGCCTCGCCATGGAGCACGTGCACGCCGCGCCGCTCGACGTCGAGGTGCGCAACGAGGTGCCGCTGTCGGCAGGCCTCGGCTCGAGCGCGGCGACGGCGGCGGCGATCGTGCGCGCCATCGCCCGCTGCGCCGACGTCGAGCTCGACGAGCCCACGCTGCACGCGCTCGTGCACCAGGCCGAGCAGGTCGCCCACGGCACGCCATCGGGCCTCGACGCCCGCACGGTCGTCGCCGCCGGCCCCATCTGGTTCCAGTCGGGCACGTCGAGGCCGCTGCCCGTGGGCGCCCCCGTCACGATCGTCGTCGCCGACTCCGGATCCCGCGGCTCCACGCGCGAGATGGTCGCGCACGTGCAGCACCTGCGGCGCACACGGCCCGGCCACGTCGAGCAGACGGTCGCGACCCTCACGCAGGTCGTGCACGACTTCGCCGATGCGCTCGAGCGCGGCGACGTCGACGTGCTCGGCCACGCGATGTCGACGGCCCACGCGCAGCTGCAGGGCCTGGGCGTGAGCACGCCCCACCTCGATACCCTCGTCGAGGCCGCGATGGAGGCGGGCTCCGCCGGTGCGAAGCTCACCGGTGGCGGCGGTGGAGGGTGCGTGCTCGCGCTCGCCCGCACCGCGCACGACGCCCCAGCCATCGCGGCCGCGCTGCGCGCCGCCGGTGCGCGAGCGACGTGGACCGCGACGGTGGAGACGACATGACGCAGGTGGCCGGCAGGCAGGCGACGGCGGTCGCGCACCCGAACATCGCGCTCGTGAAGTACTGGGGCAAGCGCGACGCCGCGATGTCGCTGCCCGCGACCGGCAGCCTGTCGATGACCCTCGACGTCTTCCCCACCTCCACGACCGTCACGGTCGACGACGAGCAGGGCGCCGACTCGCTCGAGCTCGACGGCGAGGAGCTCTCCGGCACGGCGCTCGACCGCGTCGTCCGGTTCCTCGACCTCGTGCGCGAGCTCGCAGGCTCCACGAGCCGCGCGCGAGTCGTGACGACGAACGCCGTGCCCACCGGAGCGGGGCTCGCATCCTCCGCCTCCGGGTTCGCAGCGCTCGCCGTCGCCGCGTCGGCCGCATACGGTCTCGAGCTGTCGCCGCGCGACCTGTCGCGCCTGGCCAGGCGCGGCTCGGGATCCGCATCGCGCTCCATCGTGCCCGGCGTCGCCGTGTGGCACGCGGGACACGACGACGCGACGTCGTTCGCCGAGCCGACCGACGCCCCCGACATGGCCATGGTCATCGCGACGGTCGAGGAGCGCGAGAAGCCCATCTCGAGCCGCGCCGCCATGGTGCGGACCGCCGAGACGTCGCCCTTCTACGACGCATGGGTGCGCGACACGACCGCGACGCTCGAGCGCATGGTCGACGCGTGCGCAGGCGGCGACCTCGACCTCGTCGGCCGCATCGCCGAGACCAACGCGCTGCGCATGCACGCGCTCATCCAGTCGTGCGACCCGCCCATCCGCTACCTCACGGGCGCGAGCCTCGCCGTGCTCGACCGCGTCGAGGCGCTGCGCGCCGAGGGCACCCTCGCGTACTCGACGATCGACGCCGGCCCGAACGTCGTCGTGCTGTGCGCGCCGGGCGACGCCGAGCGCATCGCCGAACGGCTCTCCGACGTCGCCTCCACCGTCGTGGCGCGCCCTGGCCCGGGCGCGCACCTCGTCGAGGCCCCCGCGTGATCACGACGCGCGCACCCGGCAAGCTCTTCATCGCAGGCGAGTACGCCGTGGTCGAGCCTGGCCAGCCGTCGGTGCTCGTCGCCGTCGATCGGTTCCTCACGGTCTCCGTCGACCAGTCCGACGCGTTCGGCCAGGTGCACTCGGAGGCGTACGGCCAGCTGCCCGTCACCTGGACGCGCGACGCGACGGGCGTGCGCATCGATCGCAAGACGCCGTACGACTACGTGCTGTCGACCATCACGCTCGTCGACCGGCTGCGCGCCGAGCTCGGGCGCCGCGACTCCTTCTTCGACCTGCGCATCTCGAGCGAGCTCGACGACCGAGGCGGTCGCAAGTTCGGGCTCGGCTCGTCTGCAGCCGTCACGGTCGCGACCGTCGCGGCGCTCGACGAGTTCTACGACATGCGCCTCACGGCGATGGAGCGCTTCCGCCTCGCGATGCTCGCGACGATCGCCGTCGTGCCCACGGCATCCGGCGGCGACCTCGCCGCGTCGACGTTCGGCGGGTGGATCGGCTACTCCTCCCCCGACCGCGCCGCGCTCGTGCGCCGCATGCGCGACGCGTCGGTCGCCGAGCTGATCGCCGAGCCGTGGGAGGGCCTGAGCGTCACGCGCATCGACCCGCCTGCCTCCATGCGGCTGCTCGTGGGATGGACGGGTGCGCCAGCCTCGACCGAGCGGCTCGTGGATCGCGTGCTGCACATGCGAGACACGGGTGCGCAGGTGCACCGCGACTTCCTCGTCGCGAGCCTCGACCAGGTGAGCATGCTCACGACCGCGCTCCAGCGCGACGACGCACCCGCCGCGATGGACGCGATCCGCGCCTGCCGCAGCCTGCTGCGCGAGCTCGGCTGCGCCGCGGGCATCGACATCGAGACCGACCGCCTCGCCGCGCTGTGCGACGCCGCCGAGCGCGCAGGCGCCGCGGCGAAGCCGTCCGGCGCGGGCGGCGGCGACTGCGGCATCGCGCTCGCGCCCTCGGACGCCGACGTGCAGGCGATGCACCGCGCGTGGGAAGCCGATGACGTGCGGCACCTCACGATCTCGGTCACGCCGCCGCGGAGCGACGTCGATGGGTGAGCGCAAGGACGAGCATCTGCGCATCGCGCTCGAGCACGAGCGCGAGCGCCGAGGCAGGCCGAACGACCTCGACGACGTCGAGCTCGTGCATCACGCGCTCGACGGCATCGACCCGTCGCGCGTGCGCCTGCAGGTGCGCGTCGGCCCCATGGCATGGCCTGCGCCCATCTACGTCAACGGCATGACCGGCGGCACGGCCCGCACGGGCGAGGTGAACCGCACGCTCGCGATCGCCGCACGCGAGGCCGACCTGCCCATCGCCTCCGGATCGGTGTCGATCGCGCTCGACGACCCGTCGCGCGCACCGTGGTTCCGCGTGCTGCGCGACGAGCATCCGCACGGCTTCGTCATGGCGAACGTCGGCGCCGACCGCTCCGCCGACGACGCCAGACGCGCCGTCGAGCTGCTCGAGGCCGACGCGCTGCAGGTGCATCTCAACGCCGCGCAGGAGCTCGTCATGCCGGAGGGCTCGACGCGCTTCGACACGTGGGCTGCATCGATCGCCGCGATCTGCGAGGCCGTCGACGTGCCCGTCGTCGTCAAGGAGGTCGGTGCGGGGCTCTCCGGGCGCACCGTCGCGAGGCTCGCCGACCTGGGCGTCGCGGTCGCCGACGTCGGCGGCGCAGGCGGCACCGACTTCGTGCAGGTCGAGAACGACCGCCGCGACGGACGCGACTACGCCTACCTCGCAGGATGGGGTCTGTCGACGCCCGCGTGCCTCCTCGACGCCGCGCACGCCGGGCTGCCGCTGCTGGCCTCCGGCGGCGTGCGGCACCCGCTCGACGTCGTGCGCGCGCTCGCGCTCGGCGCACGCGCCGTGGGCGTCGCGAGCCGATTCCTCGCCGTCGCGGTCGAGGGCGGCGAGGAGGCCCTCGTCGCCGAGATGCACCGGTGGCTCGGCCACGTGCGTGCCATCCTTGGGCTCGTGGGCGCCGAATCACCCGCAGATGCCGTGCACGCCGACGTGCTCGTGCGCGGCAGGCTGCGCGAGCTCGCCGAGCTGCGTGGCATCGACGTGGCGACGCTCGCACGACGACGCGCCCTGCCAGCTGCCGACGGAGGCACCGCATGACGGAGTTCACCCCCATCCCGACCTCGTGGGTCGGGCCCATCCGCGTCTCGGGCGACGCCGTCACGGGCGAGGTGTCGGTGCCGCTCGCGACGTACGAGTCGCCGCTGTGGCCGTCGGTGGGCCGGGGCGCGCGCATCTCGCGGCAGGTGGAGGGCGGCATCCGCGTCACCGTCGTCGACGAGCGCATGACGCGGTCGATCCTGCTGCGCGCCGACGACGCCGCGACGGCCGTCGCCGCAGGGCGCACGATCGTCGGCCGGATCGACGACCTCCGCATGGTCGTCGAGGCGCAGAGCCGCTTCGCGAGGCTGCTCGACATCCACACCGAGGTCGTCGGCAGCCTCCTGTTCGTGCGCTTCGCGTTCTCGACCGGCGACGCCTCCGGGCACAACATGGCCACGGCCGCCGCGGAGTCGCTCATCGACGCGATCCTCGCCTTCGCCCCCGAGCTCGACTACGGCTCGATCTCCGGCAACTGGTGCTCCGACAAGAAGGCCACCGCCGTCAACGGCCTCCTCGGCCGCGGCCGCTCCGTCGTCGCCGACATCCTCATCCCCACGCAGCTCGTCGTCGACGGCCTGCGCACGACGCCGCAGCGCCTCGAGGCGCTCAACACGGGCAAGAACCTCGTCGGCTCGACGATCGCGGGTGCGCTGCGCTCGGCGAACGCGCACTACGCGAACATGCTGCTGGGCTTCTACCTCGCGACGGGGCAGGATGCGGCGAACATCGTCGAGGGCTCGCAGGGCATCACGTACGTCGAGGCACGCGAGACGGGCGTGTACTTCTCGTGCACGATGCCGAACCTCATCGTCGGCACCGTCGGCAACGGCAAGGGCGGCGGCCTGCCGGTCGTCGAGGACGCGCTGACGCGCCTCGGCTGCCGCTCCGGCGGCGAGCCGGGCGCCGACGCGCGCCGCCTCGCAGCGCTCATCGGCGCGACGGTGCTGTGCGGCGAGCTGTCGCTGCTGGCGGCGCAGACCAACCCGGGAGAGCTCATGGCCACGCATCGTGTGCTGGAGCGCGGAGAGCGGAGGACGGCATGAGCGTCGGCATCGACGACATCCACATCGCGACGGGGCACCACGTGCTCGACCTGTCGCTGCTCGCGCAGGCGCGGGGCATCGACCCGGCGAAGCTGTCGGTCGGGCTCGGGCAGCTCGCGATGAGCGTGCTCGCCCCCGACGAGGACATCGTCACGATGGCTGCTGCGGCGGCGGCCCCCATCGTCGCGCGCGTCGATGCGAGCCGCATCCGCACGGTGCTCGTGGCGACGGAGTCGGGCGTCGACCAGTCGAAGGCCGCGGGCGTGTTCGTGCACCGCCTGCTCGACCTGCCCTCGACGACGAGGGTCGTCGAGCTGAAGCAGGCCTGCTACGGCGGCATCGCGGGCGTGCAGCTCGCCGCCGACCAGGTGGCACGCAGGCCCGACGACCTCGCGCTCGTCATCGCGACCGACGTCGCCAGGTACGACGTCGCATCCGCTGCCGAGCCGACGCAGGGTGCCGGCGCCGTCGCGATGCTCGTCTCGGCGAGCCCTCGGCTCGTCGAGCTCGACGCCGTCAGCGGCCTGCACACCGTCGACGTCGACGACTTCTGGCGTCCGAACGACCGCACGACGGCGATCGTCGACGGCCGGCTGTCGACGACGGCGTATCTCGACTCGCTCACGGGCGCCTGGCACGACCTCGTCGCGCGCGGCGGCCGACCGCTCGCCGAGCTGCAGCATCTGCTCTACCACCAGCCCTTCACGGGCATGGCCCGCAAGGCGCACGCGCGCCTGGCCGAGACGACCGGCGTCGAGCTCGCACCGCTCGAGGCGGGCGCGATCGAGGTGGGCGCACGGCTCGGCAACGCGTACAGCGCGTCGCTGCCTGGCGCGCTCGCAGGGCTCCTCGAGTCGGGCGACCGCTCCGGCGAGGGCGTCGGGCTCTTCTCCTACGGGTCGGGGTCCGTCGGCGAGTGGATGACGGGCGTCGTCACGAGCGGCGCCGGCGTGCACGACGCGGGTGTGCGCCGCGCGCTCGACGAGCGCGTGCCCGTCGACGTCGCCGCGTACGAGCGCCTGCACGCCGAGCACTCGGCCTCGAGCGAGGACCGCGAGCTGCCGCGCGTCACGACGGGCCCCTTCCGCATGTCGGGCGTCGTCGGCGGCGCGCGGCGCTACGAGCGGGTCTGATCGGCGCCGCGGGAGGCGGGATCGCCTCCGGCGAACGCGGCGTGGGGCGCGGAGCATGCGGGAGTAGGATCATGCAGTCACTGCAAGTTCTTCTTCTCCTCCGAGGTGCAACCCATGAGCGATCAGGTCGCGCAGCAGAGCCGGACCGTCGAGACGGTCGACTCGGTGCCCATCGAGGTGCAGCGCATCATGCGCACGGGCACCATCTGGACGGCGGCGGGCGTGCTCGCCCCCGTGATCGGCCTCGGCCCGCTCGTCGCCGCCGGCTGGCGACCTGCCGACCTGACGGGCTCCGTCGAGCTCGTCTTCTGGATCGGCACGCTCGTCGCGACCGCTGGCCTCGGGCTGCTCATGTGGGCGGGCTGCCCCGTCATGGCGTACACGGTCGACCAGGCCTACACGCAGAAGAAGCACTCCATCCGCATCGGCATCTGCTCGAACCTCGTGGGCATGGCGCTCGTGGGGCTCGTGATCCTGCTCTCCCCCGCCGTCGGCTGACGGTGGCGGCGTCCGGCCACCGGATCCGGCTGGCCGCGTCGCTCGAGGGCGCGGCGCCGTGAGCGACGCGGAGCGCTTCCCCTTCAAGAAGGTCGCCGTCGCCGCGTACCTGCCGACGGTGCTCTTCGCGATCGGCGAGGGCGCGATCATCCCCTACATCCCCGTCATCGCGGGCGACCTCGGGGCGAGCCTCGCCGTCGCAGGCCTCGTCGCGGCGATGATGACGGTCGGCGAGCTCGCGGGCAGCGTGCCAGGCGGGTTCCTCGTGGCTCGCCTCGGCGAACGCGCCGTGATGATCTACGCGGGGCTCGCGACGATCCTGGCGCTGTCGCTCGCGTGGTTCGCGACCGAGCCGTGGATGCTGGGGCTCGCGATCCTCGTCACGGGCGTCGCCACGGCGATCTTCGCCCTCGCCAGGCACGCGTTCATGACGACGTACGTGCCGTACCGATACCGGGCGCGTGCGCTGTCGGCGCTCGGCGGCACGTTCCGACTGGGGCTCTTCATCGGTCCGCTGCTCGCGTCGGGCGTCATCGCGCTCGGCGCCCCCGTGCAGTCGACGGTGTGGATGTTCGTCGGCGGCTGCCTCGCCGCCGTCGTCGTGCTGCTGTTCCTGCCCGATCCGCAGTCGACGTTCGAGTCGGGCAAGGGCCACGAGGGTGCGGAGGTCGTCGAGCGCGAGACCGTACGGCTCGGCGACACGCTGCGCCGGTACGCGAAGACGCTCGGCACCGTCGGCGCGGGGGCGGCGATGCTCGCGCTCGCCCGCAAGGGCCGCGACGTCATCGTGCCGCTGTGGGCGGTGTCGATCGGGGTCGATGCTGCTTCGACGGGCCTCATCGTGGGGCTCGCGGGGGCCGTCGACTTCCTGCTGTTCTTCGTCTCCGGGCTCGTGATGGATCGCTTCGGGCGGCTGTGGGCGGTGGTGCCGTCGCTCATCCTCATGGCGGCGGGCTTCACCACGCTCGCCGCCACCCACGACGGTGGCGCCGCGTTCGTCGGGCTCGTCGTGGGCGCCGGCCTGCTCGCGGTCGCCAACGGCATGTCGTCTGGCATCCTCATGACCCTCGGCGCCGACCTCGCCGACCGCGCGAACCCGGCGCCGTTCCTCGGGGCGTGGCGACTCACGACGAACCTGGGGGCTGCGACGGCCCCGCTCGGCATCGCCGCGCTCATCCAGGCGGCGTCGATCGTCACGGCGGGCGCGGCGCTCGTGGGCACGTGCCTCGTGGGCGTCGTCGTGCTCGTGCGCACGCTGCCGCGCTCGCAGCGCTGAGCAGACCGGGCTCGCGCTCCGCGGGATCGTCACGAGATGCCCAGGGGGCGTGCCGTGGGCGTGCCCGGCGCGTCCAGCATGGGCGAGCATGCTCGACGCATGCGCCGCACCCTGCTGATCGTCCCGGCCGTCGCCATCCTGACGCTCACGGGGTGCGTGCTCACGCCGCCGCCGGTGCTGCCGCAGGCGGATCCCGTGCTCGAGCCGTCCGACACCACCTCCGCCGACCCGGTCGAGCCCTTCGAGACGGACCCCGTCGAGTCGGAGGGCCCTGTGGAGGTGCCGTCTCCCGACGAGAGCATCGGCGGGCCGATCACGCCGGGCGGCGACATCGGCTCGGCTGGCAATCCCTACCCGCCCGGCGCGGATCTCACGGGCGGCGACTGGTCGGTCGCCGTCTTCACCGCGGATCTGGAGGCCGAGGCTGCTGCATCCTCGGGCCCCGCGCCCGAGGGGTGGCGGTGGGTCGCGGTGACGGTGCAGGCGGAGACGACCGCCGAGGGCCAGCATTCGCGCGACGTGTTCGCGTCGTACGTGGCGCCGAACGGCGACGTGTTCTTCTCGGAGGCCGTGTCGGCGGGCGACGCGAATCCGATGACCGACATGGTCGCGGGCGTGCAGTACGAGTTCCGCGAGTACATGCTCGCGCCCGAGGAGGGGCTCGAGCAGGGGGTCATCGCGATCACCACCCGCGATCGCACGTCGTTCATCGCCCTCGCCTGATGGGCGTCTTCCTGCTCGCAGCACGTCCTCGCCCCGTCGTCAAGGGTTTCCCGAGGGATGCTCACAGCCGTCATGCTGAGCGGCATGGGAAGACGGAGCCTGCTCGACGCGCTGTGGGCGATGGCCGTGCTCACGTGCGTCGTGCTCGTGGCGGTCACTGCCGGCAGCCTGTTCCTCGCCTTCACCGCCGACACGTCGTCGGCGATCGGGCTCGACGCGTGGCGCGCGGTCGTCATGACCGCTCCCGCCCTCGTGGTCGCCTCGACGATCCTCGCCGTGCTCACCGTCCTGCGCCTGCGCAGGGGCGCGACGCTCGACGCCGTCGTCGCGCACGACGACGCGCAGCCGAAGGTCGTGCGCCTGGGCGCCGACCCGATGGCACCGCTCGCCTCCTAGGCGCCGTGCAGCGCTGAGCGGCCGCGTGCGGCTCACCCGACGAGCACCGATCTCGCCGTCACGGTCACGTCGAGCCGGATGCCGTCGGGCAGCAGCAGCGACACGATCGGCGGCCTCCAGGCGGCGGCGACCGTGACCTCGGCCGTCTGCGCGTCGAGCGAGCGTGCCGCGACGAGCGCGACGTCGTCGAGCTCGGTCGGGGCGCTCACGAGCCACACGGCGGCGGCCTCCTCCACGGCGGCGTCCGCGAGCTGCGGCGAGGCGCGCTCCCCGTCGAACGCGACCTGCTCGAGCGCGAACGCCTCCGCCGCGTGCAGCGCGGCACCGTCGGCGAGCGTGAAGAGCCGCCGCCGTTCGACGAGCAGCGCCGTCGCCGCCACGACGACCACGATGAGCGCGAGCGCCAGGGCGCCGTAGGCGATCGTGAGCAGCAGCGTCGACCCGTCGTCGTCGCGTGCCAGCGACCTGCCCCGTCGCACGTGCCCGGCGCGCACCGCCGCCGTCACGGCCGCAGCTCCGACACGGGCTGCGCAGCCGACGCCGCGATCGGGGCCGACAGGCCCACGTCGAGGTCGAGCACCGGCGGCGCGAGCGGCAACGGCACGATCACCTCCACGGCGACGACGACCGTGCCGCCCCGCTGCGTGCAGTCGGCCGGGTTCGGCGTGCACGACACGTCGATCGCCGAGGGCGCGAGTCCGAGGTCTGCGAGGGCGACGGCGATTGCCGCATCGGCAGCGGCGAGCCCCGCGCCGTGGTCGTCGGCCGCCGCGAGCACACGCGCCGCCTGCCTCGCGGCGCCCTCCGTCGCGAGCGTCGCCGCCTGCAGCTGCGACATCGCGAGCACGAGGTACACGAGCGGCACCGTCAGCAGCATGCCCACCGTGAGCAGCTCGATCGACGCCGAGCCCTCGTCGCGTGCGAGGTCAGCCGAGCGTCTCGAGCGCCGCATTGCCGCGCACCTCCAACATGGCAGGCCCCACGAGCCCCAGCACCGGCAGCGGCGCCCGCACGGTCAGCTGCAGCGCCGGGTGGCCGGCGACCGTCGCCGTCGCCGCCGTCACCGCCTGCGCGAAGTCGGGTCCGATCGCCACCTCGATGAGCGTCTGCGCGCGCTCGATGCCTGCGTCGGGCGACGAGCCGGCGAGCGCGCCGTACCTCGCGCCCTCGGCAGCGGCATCCTGCAGCACGTTCCGCACGTGCAGGCCGAGGGTGAGCTGCATGATCGTCAGCACGATCAGCGTCAGCAGTCCTGCGACCATCGCGAACTCCGCGACGGCGGCGCCGCGATCGTCGCGCAGATCCCTCGCCTGGCCCATCAGAAGCCCGTCACCCGCTCCATCGCCTGCTGGAACACCTCCGTCAGGGCGGGTCCCGCCACGCCCCAGATGATGATCACGAGCCCGGCCGTCATGAGCATGACTATGCGCGAACCCCCCACCGCATCACCCGCTAGGTCGGTGGCTGTGCGTACGCTCGCCGCCATGTCCTATTTCGCCGTCGAGTGGCGCGTCTTCACGCCGCTCTCCCGCATCACCATCGGCCGAGTGGTCCTGCGCACGGTCGACGGAGTCGACTACTACGTCGCGCTGCGCGACGTCGACGGCGAGGAGCGCGTGCTGGGCTCCTGGGACGCGTTGCCGCTCGCGACGGAGAGCGTGCTGGCGATGTACCAGGAAGCGACCGGCGAGGACGTCTACGGCGACCCCGGCATCGGCAACCGTCTTCGGGTCCATCCGCAGACGACGCTACCTGGCGCCGCGGCGGACGCAGCGCAGCGCGGCGACTCGCGGCAGGCCGCCATGCCTTCGCGCCACGCATCCCGTCGCTGACTCCCCCACGTAGTGGCCCCGGCACGCGAAAAAGGGCCCCGGCTCCCGCACCGTGAGGTGCGAGGCCGGGGCCCTCTTGCATGCGTGTGTCAGTCGAGGTCGCGCAGAGCTCGAGCGACGCCCTCTGAGGATGTCCCCTCGGGCAGCGTCGCGATGTTGAAGGTCGAGCCGGTGCGCGTTGCGGGCGCGGGAGGCGGCGCGTTCGGGATGAGCACGACGCCGATCGTTGCGCCGGCCGACACGATGATGCCGAGCCATGTGCCGAGCGTCACGTCACCGAATCCCGCGACCGTCGCGAGCGTCGTCACGAGAGCCTGCAGGAACGCGAGCGCGAACGCTGCGCCCGTCTTCGCGAGCGTGCCCGCGAGCCAGTACACCGGGATCGCGCCGACGAGGGCGATGCCGGCGTTCACGAGCTCGACGGGTGAGACGACGTCGTCGGCGAGGGCCGCGGCGAGCACGGCCACGACTGCGAACGCCGTGTAGACGAGCGCCTTCGCGACCTCGCCAGGCGTGCGCGGCTTCACGGCGATCGGCGGATCGCCGGTCGCCTGCGTTGGGATGGACATGCTGACCTCCTACGGGTCTGGTGTGGTTGGAGCGAGATGGCCGAGGCCCAGGCGCTCGAGGATGGGATCCGGCAGCATCGGGAGAGCGCCCGCTCGTCCGCGCTGGTCCCACAGCCACAGCTGCGTCTCGCGCGCTCGCACGGCGTCGTTCATCTCGTGCGACTCGGCCTTCATCGTCGCGATTTCGGTGCGCATCGGAGCGACGAGTCGCTCGACCTCCGCCTCGACGCGCTCGTTGATGTACTTCGCGAGCTCGGACGCGTCGTCGAAGCGCTCGGCGAGCGTGGTCTCCCGCTCCCGCCGCGCCTGGTCGGTGTTCCGCCGACGGGTCGCCGCGTAGACGAGCACGGCGCTGAGGATCGCGGCGAGCCCGCCGCCGCCGAGCACCCACGGCAGCCACTCGCCCATCACGAATCGGCCGCCATCGCTCGACGGTTGCCGTACTCCCGCCCGAGTGTCCACAGGCGGATGAGCGGCGGGATGAGCAGCCCGACCACGAGCGGGGTGATCGTCACGCCCGTGTGGTTCGGGAGGGTGACGCCGGCGATGAACATCGACACGGCGACCATGGTGAGGAGCACGACGATCGTCACCTTGCCAGCGACCTCGACGCGCCAGAGCCTCGGGAACGCGCACGCGACGAGGCATGCAAGGCCAGCGGCCGCGAGCGCCGCGTACAGCCCCGTCGCGCCCGGATGGGGAAGGATCGCCCCCACCGCCTGGAAACCCTGCATGAGCCCAGCGAGGCCCAGCCAGAGCACGATCACGTCGTACGCGGGCAGGAACACCCGCTTGATCGGCGACACGTAGATGTACGCCGCGTCGTGCGGGATCGCATCCGGGTGCCAGATGGTTGCCCGCCAGACGCGGGTGATGAGACGACGAAGCATCGCCTACCCCCTCTCAGGGTCGAGGGGTCAGCGGCTCAGGAAGTCCACGACTCCCCGACGGTGGTCGTCGTCGTGCGCCTGGAAGGTGTACTTCGCGAGCACCTGGGCCGAGTCGTGCGAGAGCTCGGTGATCGTCTCGGGATCCTCGAGCACCTCGAGCAGTCCGAGGTAGCCGCCCTTGCCGAGCAGCTTCGGGTCGGGCACGTGCCACAGCTCACCCGTCGACGGCGACGCCGCGAACGTGTAGCCGTTGGACGTGTCCCGATAGAGCTTGGCCTTCGCCATGTCGTCCTCCGTGATGGTTGCGGCGGGCCTCTGCTCGCCGGTCTGGTGGGCGCGGGCGAGCTCGATGAGCTCGTCCATGCGGTTGCGCATCGCGCCGGGGCAGGCGGTCGCGTACGACGCCTTGAAGCGGGTGAGCAGTTCGCCGTGGTTCACGACGTGGTTGCGGTCGAGGGGGAAGCCGTGGCGGGTCGCGCAGTCCGCGATGAGGCGGGCGAGTGCGTCGAACGCCTCGGCCGTGACCGGCCATCCGTTCGCGTCGCCCGCGCCCGGCGCGTTGCACACCTCGACGGTGATCGCACGGTGGTCGTAGACGGAGCCGTCAACGACCGCGCCGTCACGCTTCCCGCCCGACGTCCACGCGCGCAGCGACTCAGGGACGGCCGCGACGATCTCTCCGAACGGGCCGATCGCGTAGTTCGCCGACGTGCCGCGGCCTCCGTCGGCGGCGAAGATGCCGAGCAGCCCCGCCATCGACGGGGTCGCGGCGTGGTGGACGATGAACATGTCGACCTTCGACCGACGCGTGTTCGCCTTCTTCACCGCCGAGCCGTACGACGCGGACCGCGTCGCGAGTGTGCTGGATGCCACGTGATTCCCCCATGGATCGACGAGAGCCGCCCCGGATGGGACGGCTAGGGTTTTGACGCAAGTCGCAGCGGGCGCGGGTTACTCTGCCCGACATGGCCGATCCCGAATCCCACACGCTGCGTCTGACCATTGAGTTCGCGGTCGACGATCCCGAGCGTCTCCGCGCCGCCGCCCTGATCCCGGTCATCGGCGATGACCTCGACCTGGGGCTTGTGGCGCACGCGAGCGACGCTGAGGCTGCGCGGTACTACTTCCTGCAGCTGGTGCAGGAGCACGTTCTTGCACAGTTCGATGAGGCTGGCATCACGCGACGCACGACGCGAATCGGCCCCTAGGTTCTGCTTCTCTGACCAGACTCGTCGAGGGTCTTAAGCACCCACGACCCATCGCTCTCCCTCACGATCTGATCAGTCCGCCACCGCTGCACGCGCGGATCGGACGAGAGACCGACTCGGGCGAGCAGGCGATCCACTGCCGGGACTGCGGCGATTCGAGTGAGCAGTCCGGCGGATACAGCCAGGACGATGACAGTCAGTGCCGTGCAGGCGAGCGCTGGCAGGCTTGGCCACTGCTCATCGATCACGGGGCCGATGGACGAACCGCCGACGATCGCTGCGGCGGAGAGCGTCACGGCCACCGCCACGGACGTGCGCAGTGCCGCTCTCCACGGATAGAGGTGTTGGGTCGTTTGCTTTCTGACGGTGACGACGGCCATGAGGTGTCTCCTTCGCGTTTCAGCGGACGATGCGCAGACGGTTCGAACCGTCGATGCCGTAGATCAGTCGCGATCGGTACGCCACCTGCGGCCGGGGCGGCGTCGGCGTGAGGCCGAGCACGTCGGTGAGGAACGCGCCCATCGCGCCGACATCGGTGTACGAGTTCACCGACCCGCCATGCCCGCCCCCAGGGGTGAGCGACACGCGGTCGACGGCGAGCTGCCCAGCCCACAGGGTGCGCAGCGGACCAGCACCACGGACCATCCAGGGGACGGTCGTGTCAGCGTCGCCGTAGCAGCACAGCACCTTCTTGCCGGCCCACATCGACGGTGCGAAGTCCTCCGGTGCCGCGTCCGCTGCAGCAGCCTGCAAGCCCGCGATGTCGGACACGCCCCACGCGGTGAAGATCGTCGGCGAGAAGTACCAGCCCGTCGCCGCTGCCGCATCCTTCGACCCCGACAGCGCACCCTCGAACAGGGTCGACACGCCGGAGTTGTTGATGAGGCCCGCGTACGTGCCGCCCGTGTCGTGCGCGTACAGCCACGACGCCACCAGGCCGCCCATGGAGCGACCGATGAGGATGACGGGCCCTAGGCTGCGGAGCGTGCGCGCGTGCGCAAGGTACGCCGGGTACGCGGCACGCGCTGCCGGGTTGCCCCAGTTCTGCGCGCCCTGCACGGACCCGCCCGACCCCTCGACGATGACGATGCCCGCGTCGATGATCCAGTCGCGCATCTGCGACCACGACGACAGCGACACCAGCTGATCCGACGCGCCGCCCGCGCCGTGCGCGTACAGCACGCACGGACGCGTGCCCGTCAGCCCGTCCTTCGCGGTGATGTGCATCACCCCGTGCGGTGCGCCCAGGTCGATCGTCGTCGTCGTGTACGCCGAGCCCGATGCGGTGGCCGGCATCAGACGGTGATCCCGTACTTCGACGCCAGGTACGCCAGCGTCTGCGCGAACGACGACCCCGCACCCGGAGCCTGCGCAGCGCCGATCACCACCACGTCACCGATGTGCCCCTTCCACCCGTTGAGTCCGTCGCCGCGAGCGCCGACGACGAACGCCGTGAACGCGTCGCGAGCGGTCGACGTGGTCGTCCCCACAGAGACGCCGTTGACGTACAACGTCGACACGCCCGCCGCGTCGGTGACGACCGTGACGATGCGGGCCTGGTTGTCGGAGTCGACGGATGACGTGATCGACGTGCCCGAGGAGTTCGTGATGTAGTACCACTTGTTCGCCGCCGTGCGTCCCGCTGCGCCGCCCAGCGCCGTCGAACCGTTCCGCTGGTCGAACGCGAACACGGAACCGCCCGCGTTCACCACGTCGGCACCCTTCACGACCGCCCACACCGTCGACGGCTGCCGCTTCCCGCCAGCGATCGCCAACGTCTGGAAGAGCTTCGTGCCGTCGAACAGCCACGCGGGCAGGCCCGCGATGCCGTCGGCGTCGAACAGCGGACGCTTCGCCGCATCGGTCTGCGTCAGCGTCCACCCCGACGCCGAAGCATCGGCCACGGACTCGACCGGTGCACCATCGGCGACACCGGAGTTCGACGGGTTCCACCACGCCTTCAGCAGCGCATGCGAAGCCGGCGACCACGGCACCGGACCGGTCTCCGCCTCGACGATGAGATCGCCCGCCTGGTAGTTCGACGGGGCGACCGAGCCGACGGGCACGAACCACAGGACGATCCCCGCCCAGGCCGGGCGGGGCGCGCCGATGTTCGTCAGCGTCGCCTTCACCACCCGCACCAGCGAGTCCGCGCCACCGCCGAGCGCGTCGAGCACGACCGACTCGACCGCCTCAAACGACTGCGTCTCCGGGCTTCCGACGAGCGCGGCGAAGCCCTCATCCGTCGGGACGACGTTGATGCCGGGCAGCCCCCTCGGGATCTTGAACTCGATCGTTCGCTGCGCCTCGTTCACGATCGCCTGCGCCGGAGCGTCCGCAGCGACAGTCTCCGCCGTCGCCGACGCGAAGGTGCCCGTAGCTCCCCTCACGCCGGGTGCGCCCTGCGGTCCGCGGATGTTCGCGATCTTCACGTACGACATCGGGTCACGCCTTCCACTGGTAGAGATCACCGGTCACGGTGTCGAGCTGGAACCCGGTGCGCTTCGACGGGTCGACGCCGCTCGCCGCCGCCCACACGAGGTCGTTGCCGATCTGCAGCCCCGCGATCTCGCTCAGCGACCCGCCACCGGGCACCGCTGTGAACCGCCACGTGTCGAAGCCGATGAACCGCTGCCCGTCGATCGAGTTCTCGAAGCGGCCTACCTCGATGATGTAGTCCGTCTGCGGCGTCATGTCCGTCGACGCGAGCAGCTGCATCGAGAACGCACCCGTCGTCGCGTTCACGTCGACCGTCATCGGCGCCGCAGCGATCAAGCCGTTCGCGGCGTACGCTTCCCGTTCAGGACGAACCCGCAGCACTGGGAACGCCCACGCGAGGGTGCGCAGGCCGATGTCTGTGAGGGTGCCCGTGTACGTGTACGTCGGCATGGCTACTCCTCCTCGGCTGCAGCGGCAGCGGCCATCTCGGCGACTGCCGCCTCGAAGGCAGCCGCCGCGTCGGCGAGGCGCTGCGCCTCCGCCTCGGCCGCTGCTGTCCGCTCGGGGTCGACGAGCTCGGCTGATGTGACATCGCGGTCGGCGTGCACGATTCGCAGGAAGTCGGGCGAGACGTTGATGGCGAGCGTCGTAGCCGGATCGAGGCCGATCGCCTCGCACACGTCGGTCCACATCTGTGGCGTGAACTCCATGACCATCTCCTTCGGTCAGCCCTGCACCAGCGGCGGTCGGTTCGGCTTCCCCAGCGACTCGAGGTCGGACTGGTGCGCGTTGCTGCGCTGGATGACCGCGATCATGTTCTGGATCAGCGTCGTCACCGCCGACTGCAACGCCGACACCGCCGACTGCAACGAACCGATCTGACTCGACGCCGTCGAACGCCACGACTGCAGCGCCGACACGTCACCCTCCGCCGCAGCCATCCGCGGCTCGAGACGACCCACACGACCCTCGATGTCGTTCAGTCGGGCACCCGCATACGACAGCGAACCCTCAGCGGTGGCCATGCGGGTCTCGACGCGGCCGGTGCGTCCTTCGAGGTCCGTCACGCGTGCCGCGACGAACGCGCCCGACGCCGCGATCTGCTGGTCCACCCACTCCTGTACCGTCACGAGCTCGCCACCAGATGGGATGAGCAGGCCGGACTTGCCGCCCGAGTGGCCCATCGCCGCGAACAGCGACCCGTCCGGTCGCAGGACCTTCGTCATCCCGTACTGGATCGACGCCGACTCCTGCGGCGTCCCCGTCTCGATCTGCCGCACACGACGCAGCAGGTCATGGATCGACGCCTGGGTGTTCGCCGGGGAGTCGAGTCTCATATCGTCTGCACCTCCACGGCGAGCGCGGTCGACTGGACATCGCCAGACAATGCCGTGACGTACCCGTTCCGCCATCCGGGGGCGAGCATCTCGTCGCCGTCGTGCCAGATCCGGGGACGCGCGCCGAGGCGGAACTTCGACAGGTCGACAGCGTGCTCGCCAGCGATCCGCAGCCCGAACGAGTGCGACGTCGTCGGCGAACGGAACGCACGAATCTCGGCCGTCGCACGTGCGTCCAGCTGCGCCTGATCCTTGATCGTCCTGAACGAGCGCGTGCCGTCCATGTCCGGGATCGGTGGACCCGTGATGCCGGTGAGCGGCGAACGCCCGACCTTCAACTCCTGCCCGGACCCCTCACCGATGGTGAAGATGCCCGACAGCTGCCGCGACCCGTCGACCCTCGTCGAGAATCCCGTGAGCGGCGACTCAACCGCTGACGCGTTCCACTCGAACGCGGCACCCGGCACACGGGGTGCGCCGATCTGAGGCCACCACTGCAACTTGCCGTCAGCGGACCACACAGGATCCAGTGCGAGGTCAGGTCCACCCTCGGTGTCCTGCACCTCCGACAGCATGTCCTCGAACGAGTCGAACTCGTGGTGCCACCACTCGCGCGAGTGCGGGCCCGACTCGTCACCGCCGAGGACGAACGGCAACGTCCAGTTGTCGCCAGGCACGCGGTAGAACGCAGCACCCAGGATCGCGCGCACGAGCCCGCGCAGAGACTTCCCCGTGGCGGTGAACTTCCCGATCCGGTCGTACGTGACGAGCATCGCCGCATACCGTCGAGCGGCGAGCGCGCGAACCTCCTGCGTCCGGACGCCGAGCCTGCCCGACGCGGGATTCCAGTCGTGACCGACGACGATGCCCGCGTGCACTGCGACGCCGGCGTACGAGACGACGAGCGTCCGATGCCACGTCTGCGTCACGTCACGCCACACGGACGCCGGTACGGCATCCCTGACGTCGGTCGGTGCGAAGGCGATCTCGCTGTTCCCGACGGCGTTCAGCAGCGTCTTCCACGAACCCCCACGAGGCTCGATCTCGAACAGTCGCTGCCCAGATCGGGTGTCGACGAACGCGCACGAATAGGCCATCGCCAACCCCCGATCTCAGACGTACGTGTCCGTGATCTCCGCAGTGATCGGACCGTTACCAGTCGGCACGAATCGCCACTCCTGGTCACCAGCTGCTGGCACCGACCACGTCCGCGGGAACGGGACGAACCCGACCAGCGGCTCGCCGCCGCGCCTGACCGTCCCAGTCGCGAAGTCGACGATGTCGTTCACCCCAGCCTCGAGCGCCCCATCAACCTGGAACGTCGGGCGGCCCGTTGCGACGATGGAGTACCCCGTCGGATGCGGACCCCATACCTGGAACCTCGGCTCAGCGGGCATCGTGCCCCGATTCACCAGCCGCACAGGAGTGTTCGCTGGCGGCGACTGCAGCCGCGTCTCACCGAACCTGCGAGGGTTCGGCAGCCAGAACGAGACCTGATACTCCGCGTACCCGAGTGCGGGGCGGGAGACGAACTTGGGTGCGTTCGGGGCGCGTCGCGCCCACGCCCACAACGTCTCCCCGTACATCTCCACGGTCACCTGGAAGCGCGAACCATCCGCGCCGATCCCAGCAAGCCGCACGCCGAAGTCGCGGAGCTGCTGCGGCGACCGAGCCCAGCAGAGACCCCGTAGGGTCATGAGCCGGTCGGTGAGTCGCGGCGCCACGTCGAACGAGCCGGGCCCGAGGCGGGCGGCGGTGTCGACGTCCGCGCCGACACCGTCCTCCCACCCCGTGAACCCGCCAGGCTCGATGTAGAACCCCTCGTTGCCCCCGCCGCCGTCGAACACGAGACCCGGGACATGGACACGCACGTCCGTACCGACTTCGATCATCCTGCGCTCCTCAACGACCAGTCGACCTCCGCGCCGACGATCTGCCCGATCACGGCAGGAGACGTCCCCGCTCCATGCACGTCGACCTGCACGTTCGGTGCCAGTGCCGCAGGCGTCGTGACGTTCACGATCGGAGCCGACGAGTACGAGTACGACGGCGCAGGTGCACCGACCCGTCCCCCGCTGTCGTATCCGACGAACGTGCCGTCGTTGATCTGACGAAGGATGCGGTCGTACTTCGAGGACGACGACGCGTTGATGATCCACTCGTCACCAGCGAGACCCCACACGTTGCCGTGCTGGTCGAAGCCGAACCGGTCGTCACGCCCCAGGTACGGGCCCGGGATCCGGCCACCACCGTCGAAGCCGACGACGTTGCCGCCAGCGAACGTAGACGCGCTGATCGAGGGCATCGCCCCCGCCTGCACATCGATGAGCACCACGCGACGCTTGTTCAGGAACGCGGCCATCGCGGCCTCCGCTGCAGACGTCGCGAGCTGCGCCTGCGTGAACACCGAGTCAGGAATCTCGACCAGCATGTTCGCGTAGTCGCGAGCCTGCTCCTCGGACAACCCCATCTCGAGGCCCGTCTGGTAGATCTCGTCGCGCATGAGCGCCTGCTGAGCCGCCACCTCCTCAGCCGAAGAAGCCGTCGTGAGCAGCTGCGCCGATGCATCGTTCGATGCCGTCACGAGCTCCTGCATCATCGCCGCAGCATCCCGACCCGACTGCTCGCCGAGATCGAAGTCGCCCGTGATCTGGTTGATCGCGGGCGAAAGACCATCGGCGATCGCCTCCGCGATGTCATCGATGCTCTGCTCGTACGCCGCCGTCGCATCCTGGGCCGCGAAGAACTCGTCGACGATCGCCCGCTGCACGTCTAGGAGCTCGAGGGCAGCGTCGGAAGCGGACTGAGTCTCGACAGCCAGATCGGTGAGCGCGCCCGTGGCAGTCTGCGACGCGGCCGCCGCGTCGCTGGTCGCGATCGCATAGGCCGCTTGCGTCTGCTCTGCCTCCGACATGGCCGCGACCGCGGGGTCGGCAGCGATGGCTTGGTTCACGAGCGCCTCGCGAACACCCTCCATCTCGCCCAGGAGCTCGATCGCGGCGTCCTCGCTGAGGTTGTACTGCTCGACGATGCCGTTGAATCCGTCGATCATCACCGACGGATCGGCGGCTGCCAGAGCCTCATCGACCTCGCGCAGCGACGATGCGAAGTTCGACATCTGCAGCGACCACGTCGACGGGTCGAGCGATGCCAGCGGGTTCTCTCCGATGCGTCGCATCGAATCGAGGTACGAGTCGAACTCGGAGGCGTCGAATTCGAACCCCTGGAACGCCACCCCCTCGTTGCCCTGCGCAGCGATCGCGAACAGCTCGAGTGCGGTCGCGCCGCCCTCGACTGCTGCCGCCCACTCGTCGACCGATGCCCGCGACGACTCCGCGACGTCGTTGACGACCATGATCGCGGCCGCGGTGGCAGCAGCAGCCACGAGCAGCGGACTGCCGAGCATCGACGCGAGAGCAGCGCGCGTGCCGGCGGCCGTGATGCCCAAGGTAGCGACCGCACCCTGGAACGCAACGACCTGAGGCAGCGCGACCAGAGCCGCACCACCAGCGAGCGCGAGAGCGCCCGTGACGGCCATGACCCCGAGGGTCGTGGACTGCAGCCACGGGGGTGCCTCAGCGGCAGCCGACACGAGGTCGTCGAGCCACTGCACGGCACCGCGGAGCGCACCGTCGCCGCCCGCGCCGAGGTTGATGAGCAGGGTCTCGAACGCGCCACCGAGCGCCTCGACATCGCCCTGCAGGTTGTCGAGTCGGGCTGCGGCCTGCTCGGCGGCGTAGCCCGAGTCGTTGACCGTCTCGGTCCACTGCGCGACGCCGTCAGCGCCCTGCTCGTACAGGATCGACGCGGCACGGATCGCGTCCTGGCCGAAGATCGTCGCGAGAGCAGCGTTCCGCTGCTCCTGCGTGAGGTCCGCCATCTGCGTCGTGAGCTGGCCGGCGACGCCCTCCATGCCGATGAACTCGCCCTGCGCGTCGTAGAAAGACAGGCCGAGCTCGTTCATCGTGTCCCGCACCTCGCCGGTGGGGTTCGCAAGACGGAGCAGCATGGCACGGAACGACGTGCCAGCGTCGGAGCCCATGAGGCCCGCGGAAGCGAATGCTGCGAGCGTGCCCGTGGTCTCCTCGACCGAGAGGCCCATCTGGGCGGCGACGAGACCAGACTGCGACAGCGCCGCACCCATGTCCGCGACGCCGCCCTGCGCGTTGCCGGCGGCCGCGGCGAGCAGGTCGGCGATGTGCGACACGTCCGAGCCCGCGAGCCCGAACTGGGTCATCGCCGACGCGGCGACCTCGGCCGCCTCCGAGACAGCGATCTCGCCCGCTGCCGCGAGGTTCAGCGACCCGGTCAGACCACCGTCGAGAATGTCGGCCGTCGAGACACCCGCCTTCGACAGCTCCTCGATCGCCGCCGCGGACTCCGTCGCGGAGTAGACGGTGTCGGCGCCCGCCTGCAGCGCGGCCTCCGACAGCGCCGCCATGTTGTCGGTCGTCTCACCGGTCGCGGCCTGCACGTTCGACATCGCCGCGTCGAACTGGGAGTAGGCCACGACCGCGGCCGTCACGCCCGCGAGCGCCGCGACGCCGACACCGATCGCCGCCGTACCGAGCATCTGGTACGCCTGCGCCTGCTGCTGCAGCTGCTGTTCGATGGACTGCGTCGAGTCCTTCGTCTTGCGGACCGCCTCGTCCATGCCCCGCACGTACGCGGCGGCATCGGCGATCAACTTCACGGATACGGTGCGCTCAGCCATCCCGCCACCTCTCGTGCTACGTTCCGGTCGTTCACCAGAAGGGGGCGGGCATGTCGACCGCACGGATCGTGTCGCTCGTTGCAGCCGCAGTCGGCTTCATTGCGGCGATCGCGCTGCTCGGCTCCGCGAGCAGCATCAGCACCATCGCCGTCGGCATCGGAGGGTTCTCCTTCGACGAAGACGCGGCGCAGCAGAGGAGCACGCTCTACGGGCTCGGCGGACTGTCCGCGCTCATCGCGGCAGGCGCGTTCGTCGTCTTCGTGGCACTCACCGTTCGTGACCGCAAGGCCCTCGCGGCCGAGACAGCCGCGACCGACTAGTCGCGTGCGGGCACCTTCCGCACAGGGAAGATGACGCCCGCATCGCTGCCGTGCTCCTCGCGGTACGCCTTCATGCGTGCCTGCTTCGCCTGCTCGGCGGCGTCTACGATCGGCGTCTCGGCGACGTAGTGGTACGCGCCCTCTGGGTCGAGGGCTGTCGGATCCGTCGCCTCCGACATCGAGTGCCCGTGGGGACCGATGTCGTTGTCGAAGGCGATGTACGCGAGCGCGAGAGAGCGCTGCCATGCATCCCACTCCGGTTCACGAGTGACGCGAGAGGCGACCAGGACCCCGTCAGCGTCGTACTCGTGCACGACCGTCTCGGCAGGCTCCGACCCCATGAACCGGGCGTGAGAGATGCCGAGACGGGTCGCTGCTGCTAGTTCCCGACGGAGTTGCTGGTCGTCGGCGAGCCTTTTACTAGGGCCCCGACCATCTGCTGCCCGACGATCTGGTTCAGCCCGAGCACCGCGTACTCGAGGGCCTGCAGGTCGCCGCCGCCCGCCTTCTCGCGGATGGCCTCCCACTGCTTCACGGAGACCTTCTCGAGCGCGTCGCCGCGGACACGGGCGCCGTGGGTCACGAGCGCCTCGAACGCGACGGCCTCGAGGTTGTAGCCCAGGCCCTCGTCGCGAAGGTTCCCCTTCCGCGGCCTGTGCTTCGCCTTGAGCCCAGCCCACTGCGAGCCCGGCAACTGCGTGATGTGGATCGTGATCACCTTCGACCGAAGCTCGGCGCGGAGCTGATCGAGCCGCTTCTGCGCGCGCGCTGCCCGCGACGGGGCCGCCATGCGCCCGTCGGGGTCTCCCTCGGTCGGCGTCGGCTGCATCGTCTCCTGGACGAGGTGGTTCCACTCCTCTCGGCGTGAGCCGTCGAGGAGGATGTGGACCTCGCTCGTGCCGGGAACTGCGGATGCGAGCAGGTCGTCGAGATCCTGCTCCTCGGGAGCGGTTGCCTCAGCCATGCTGCACCTCCCCCGATGATGCGAGATCCCTGACGGCGGCGACCATCGAGGGCGTCACGAACTCGACGCCGGCGGCTCGCAGCGCCGCGACGATCTCGTCGTCGCTTGCGGCGCCCCGCACCTCGTCGGGCGTCACGATGCGGCGGTACTCGACAGCGGCGATTGCGTACGGGCTCAGTCCGAACGGTGCGAGCGCATCGGCGATCGCGTCGGTCTGAGTCTCCTCCCACGTGATGAGTGCGTCCTGCACCGCGGGCGCGACGGGTGCGGTCAGCGCTCGCCCCTCGACTCGGATGCTGCTCGGGATCGGATAGTCGTCGGTCATGGTTCGCCCCTTCGAGATGGCCCCAGACGTGCGAGAACCCTGGCAGGGGCGGGGCCGTTGCCCCTGCCAGGGCGTGTGATGCGACGGAGCGTCAGGCGGCGACGGCGACGTCCTCGAGGACGTTGCCGATCGCGAGCGTCGGCTTGCGCGTGAACTTGCCGCCCGTCGGCGCGCTGCGCGGCCGGATGCCGACCGTCACCGGCACGACGTCGACCTTCTGCGTCGCCGCCACGAAGTCCTCGGTGATGTGCACGCCGTAGCGGAAGAAGAAGAACAGCTCGGCGCCCTCGACCACCAGCGGGTCGAGCTCGAGCTCCTCGTCGTCGGAGAAGTACTCCGGCGCCCAGGCGCGCGTGACCTTGTCGAGTGCCGACTGGACCTCGCGCTGCGCGTAGCGCGGATCCTCCTTCGTCGCCTGCGTGGCGGTCGGGATCGGGCTGGCGGCCGTGAACTCGAACGTCACGTCCGGTGCAGCGTTCAGCACGGCCGCCGACGGGTTCGCGGGGTCGGGCATGTCGGCCTTGGGGATGCAGACGATCGAGACGTTCTCGTCGACATCACGATTGCGAGGGATCCTGACGGTGCGCGCCATGTCACGCACCCCCTTCCTGGGTCTTGCCCGTGTCGGGCTGCTGGGAGTCCGACCGGACGGTCGGCTCCTGATCGTGGGCGGCGATTGCCGCGAGGATGTCGGCCTTCGTCCTCGCTCCGGCGAGGTCGATGCCGTGCTCGTCGGCGTGGGCCTTGAGGTCGTCGTTCTTCCACGACTCGCCGGGCTCGGCCGATCGGCCGGGCTGTGCGGGCGGGTCGATGCGCAGGTATCCGTTCGGCCACGCTGCGAGGAACTCGGGCGTGTACTGGCCCGGCTCGTTGGTCTTGCGGTCGATCGCCCAGACCTTGGCGGTGGTGTCAGCCATTCGTGGCCTCCTCGTCGGGTTCGAAGGTGAACATGCGCGGGTGCAGCCACCGCGGCTCGCCGGGGACGAACAGCGTCGCGTCCGGGTCGTCGCGCGTCGGCAGGGACAGGAACGGCTCGAGCGCCTCGACGAACTCGCGTCCGCCCGCGTCGACGTCGACGCGCCGCGCGCGCACCGACACCGCCGTGCCATCTGCCTCGAAGCCGTGAAGGGTTCCGTTGGTCATCGCGCCTCCCAGGCGTACTCGTCGGGGTAGAAGTAGACGGCCGGCGGCGTCGACGAATCGAGCTGCACGGGCCGCGACAGCCGGTGCTGAATCGGGCCCTGCGTCACGCCGCCGACGACGAGACGCACGCTCGGCACACCCGGCGTCAGCCGCGTCGCGACTCGGTCGGCGAGCCACTCCGCCTCAGCGGGGATCGTGCCAATGCAGTGGATCGTGTAGCGCCGCTCGCGACGCAGGTCAGGCGCCGCCATCCGGCGCGCCTCATCACGGCTGCTCGGACGCCACGGGAACACCAGCACGTATCGTGCGGGAGCCTGCCCCTCGACGCTGCCGTCGAACACGATGCTCGCGAGCTCGACGTCTCCGCGCAGGTGCGCGAGCAGCGCCCTCGTGTGCGCTCGCGTGCCGGTCACAGCAGCCCCGCCTTCTTGAGCCCGTCGTCGATCGCCTTCGCGATCCCGCGCTCGAAGTCGACCTCGTTCTTCGCGAGCGCGGCTTGACCGGGGTGCAGCGCCGGGATGTTCGCCTGGCCCTCTTCGAACCATCCGGCCATCGAGCCCTGCAGACGCCCGAGGTTCGGGCCGATCTCAGCCTCGAGTCCTGTTCCGCCGCCGCCCGCACCGAGCGCGGTCCGCACGAGCGAAGCGCCCGAGACTCCGACGGTGTAGTCCACGGAACGACCGATGTGCGCGAACGACGAGCCCGAGTTGCGCTCACCGCCCAGATTCTCGGTCCACGATTCCTTGACGCGCTTTGCCGTCTCGCCGAGCGCACGCGCGACGAACGGCCAAGTCTCAGCCGGAGCCCGTGATAGGTCGGCGGCGAGGTGGTTCAGGTCGTCGGCCACGATTCGACCTCCACGCTGAATCGACGCGCACTCGCCCGCGTCTGCTCGTCGACGTCGGTGACGCGGAGCGCGAGCCCGACGAGTGCGTCGTCGACGATCGATGCGGTGCAGACGAGCACGTCGTCGACACGGATGCCGTCGGAGGTTCCGACCGGCAGCTCGAGGCGAACGGCGCTCAGCACGGTCGTCTCACCCTGCATCTCTTGGCGGCGACCGATGATGCTGCGGTCGTTGAGCTTGCCTGGTCCGTCGTAGACCGTCGCGACTGGCGATGTCGTCCAGGCTCCGGTCTCGTCGTCGAACGTCCGAGCGCCGCCGCGGGTGCAGGACCACGTGTCCCACATGCTGCTGCGGTCGAGCGATCGTGCGAGAGCGACCATGCCAGGGGTCAGCATCACAGCCCCAGTGGTACGGAGTACATCGCGCCGGCCTGCGGTTCGTCCGGCCGGAACCGTGCGAGCTCCTCGGGTGCGATGTAGATCTTGCCGGCGGCGACCGAGTGGTCGTTCGTGACGGTCGTGCCGTCGGCGAGCCCGAACGAGCGGGCGCCGGTCGAGTTGTTGACCTTGCGCTCGACCATCGACACGAGCACCGACTTCACGGTGCGCTCGGCGACATGGTCGAGGGCGGTGTCGGGCAGCGCGAGCCGCTGCTCGAGCCTTCCGACGTTCTCGAGGATCAGACCCCACGCGGTCTCGATCCAGGCCGGGATCACGCGCTCCTCGTCGGGGGTGAGGGGCCGCGGGATCGCGCCCTTGACGTCTTCGACGTTGACGGGTGCGTCCATCGCGGCCCCTCCCTCCTACTTGGAGACGATCTTCGAGACGCCGGTCTCGAGGTCGCGCTCGACCGTGACCTCGGAGCCGTCGGGCTTCGTGGCCGTGTACTTCTCGGTGCGGTGCTTCGCAGTGCTCGGCTTGGCGTCGACCGTCGGTGCGGGCTTGACCGCGTTGACGGTGCCGACCTTGAGCGCCTCGTCGGACGGGCTCGGCGTCACGGAGACGGCGCGCTCGTTCGGGTCGGTGGTGTCGGCGGGGCCGTCACCGGGTGCCGTCGTCGACGGCTTCGTGACATCGGTGTCGAGCGTGGTGCTCGCCGGCGTCTCGGTCGTGGCCTCGTCGTTCGAGTCGGCCTTGGCGGTGCTGGATGCGCGTGCCATGTGGGTTCCCTTCGCTCAGGCGTTCTTCACGCCACGCAGGCGCGCTGCGGCACGGCCGCCGAAGACGGCCATGCCCGTGTAGAACTCGATGCGGGTGCGGTAGGCGGGCTTCTCCTGCAGCTGGCCGAGGTCGTCGACCTGGATGCCGCCGTTGGTGAGGCCCGTCACGCCCTGGTCGCCCTCGTCCTCGCCGAACTTCACGGCGTAGATCGACGACGCGTCGGTCGCGGTGCCCTGCGTCTCGTTGAGACCGAGGATCTCGGCACCCGTGAGGTCCTGACCGGGGTCGAGGATCGGGATGCCGTTCCACTGCAGGACACGCTTGCCCGTGGCGTCCTCGCGGACGGTCTCGGTGCCGCCGATGTGGCGGCCTGCGGAGCGGATCTTGCCCTGGATGAGACGGTTGGCGTAGATGGCGCCGTTCGAGCCGTCGAGTCCGCGGACCTGTGCGACGAGGGCGTCGAGCAGGTCGAAGAACGCGTGAGAGTCGGTGGTGCCGTTGCCGAGGACGGGGACGCCGTTCGTTCCGGCGTCGAGCACCTGGGATCCGACGAGGCGCTTGCGCAGGCCGTCGAAGCCCTTCGACTCGACCGCGACGTCGCCGTTGAAGAACGTCGACTGGTACTTCCGCGTGGCGGCCTTGACCTTCATCGCCGTCTGCACGGCGCGCTGGTCGTTGAGGTTGCCGCGCGTCTGCACGATGTAGCGGTCGACGTCCGCGTCGCCACCGAGGATGACGAGCGACTCGGTCTTCTGGTTCACCGTGCCGGTCGACTCGGTGTAGGCCTCGTTGACGCCACGGAACGCGACGCCGGGGAGGGTGGCCTCCTCGTTGTACGCGTACGCGTTGCCCTGGATCTCGAGGAACGGGATCCGGTCGAGGACGGACGACTCCTGGATGAACGTCTCGACGACGCCCCTCTGCAGGTCGTCCTGAGACAGCTTCGCTGCCTCGGGGAGGGTGACGGCCATTGCCGCCTCCTTTCATGTGCTGGGTGCGCCGCGGGGTCGCGGGCGCTACTGCTGGGTCTTGCCGTACGCGGCTCGCAGCCGGCCACGGCCGGGGCTGACGTCGTCGCCCGTCGTGGTCTTCTGCGAGACGGATCCGATCCCTGCGGCGCGGTGGCTGCCGCCGCTGTTCTTGAGCAGGTATGCCTTCGCCTTCGCGACCCGCTCGAGCGCCGTCGTGACGGCGGCCGAGTCGACCTCGTCCTTGTCGTTGACGGTGATCGCGTCGAGCTCGTCCTTCGTGAGGTTCGAGATCGCGTCGCTCGGGTCGTGGAAGCCCATCGTCGCCGCGGCCGCACGGATCTCGACGCTGCGGAGTCGCTCGGTGAGACGGTCCTGCACCGCCTGCGCCTGTGCGGCCTCCTGCTTCGTGCGCTCGGCCTGCTCGGCTGCGGACTCGTTCGCCTGCAGCAGCTCCTTCGCGCGCTCGGGCGTGAGCCCGAGGTCCGTGAACGCCTTGAGGCTGTTCTTGGCTGCCTCGCGCTCGGCCTTCATGCGGTCGATGGCCTGCTTGCCCGCGTCTCCGAGATGCTCGGTGCCGTCCGTTGCGGACGGTGCTGCGGGCGCCGCAGGTGCGGCGGGTGCGGCCGGTGCACCACTCGGTGCGGCACCGTCCGGGGCGCCATCCGCGAAGCGGAGACGGGGGCGGTTCCAGATGAGCGGTGCGGCCGCGGCGAGGCGACGATGTGCGATGACGGGCATGGGGATGCTCCTGTTGGATCGGTGCCGCCTTGCGCGGCGATGAACCGCTGCACCTTGCGTGCGGCGGGGTCTATGGGCGTCCGGCCTGCTGCAGCAGGCGGCGCAGGGTGCGCACCGACTGCGGACCACTCGAGGCGGTCGCCATCTGGGACGCGAGCTCGTCTCGGAGACGCTGATCGATCTCGGGCGTGAGCACCTGTCGTGCGGCACCGATGTCGGCCGATGAGGCGCCGATCGAGCGCGGCACGAAACCTGTTCGCCGGGCGTACTCAACGCGATACCAGGCGTCGTAGAGGCGGCGCTCCGCGGCGGTCATCGTCGCCCGGTCGAGCGGGTCGCGGACGCCGGTCACTCGAGCGCGCAGGACACGATCGCGTGCCGAGCCGGGGATGATGCCTCGAGCGATCGAGGACTGGAATCGCTCGCGGTAGCGGCCGACGATGTTGCCGCCCGCGGTCTGCGGTCCGGTGATGTAGCCGTTCTCGGCGAGCAGTCGCTGGAAGTTCGTCCGCGTGCCAGCCTGCCGCAGCAGATCCTCGACCGTCGCGCGCGTCGGCGTCCCGTACATCCGGCCGGCGCGAGCCGATGCGAGACCGCGGTTCTCGATGTTCACGACCCGGTAGATGTCGGCGCCCTCGCGGATCGCTCGCGAGTTGTCGCGGCCGAACGTTCGGTTCTGGTCCGCCTCGGTGAGCGAGCGGAAGTACGCGTACGGGTCGGTGGTGAGGTCGCTGGCAGCGTCCTCGCTGGCGGGGATGTGCTGGCAGTCGCAGCGCGGGTGACGCTGGAAGCCCGTGTTCCACCGGAACCACTTCCCGGCGAGGATGACGCAGTCCTTGCAGGAGGGCGGGTTGAGCATGCGGACGTATCCGGCGATCGTCGGCGTGAGCGCGATCGACGCGTCCATCGCGGCGCTGTTCGCACGGACGACCTCGCTGCCGACGATCTCGGCGAGCCACGAGCCGCCTGCGGCGAGCGCCTGTGCGGTCGAAGCCCCAGCAGCCACCTGGATGCGGCTCTGCACGACCGCGCCCTGCAGCAGGGAGTCGATCGGGCGGCCGCTCGAGTCGGCGGCGCTGAATGCGGCGACGTCGAGGTCGGCGAGCGGAGATCCGTTCGCCTGCGTCGCCGTGTAGGCGATGCCGAGCTCGGCTGAGCGCTGCATGCCGGCCATGACGGTCGCCGTGGTCTGCTCCTCGATGGCGGCCCAGCCGAGGTCGAAGTCCTCGCCCACGGACTGCCACAGCCGTCGCGTCTCGGTGACGGTCGCGAGGGCCGTCTGTCGACGCTCCTCGTGATGGATGCGAGCGGAGGGGGGGATCATGTTCCCCTCCTCCCGCTACGCCTCCTGCGGCTGCGAATCCGCGCGCGCATCGAGCTCGAGCGGATTCGACGGGAACATCGAGCGCTTGATGCCAGCGACGCCCTGCGTGAACGCTTCGTCGTCTGCCTGCTCCATCCAGCGATCGACCTTCTGCGCCGTCGCGCCGGGGATCATCTCCCAGGCGCCGCGACGCGGGAAGCCCTGCGTGGTCAGCTTCGTGACGCCGTCGACCACCTGCGCGAACGACCGCGCCTCACCGTCAGCGAACTGCGACTCGGCAGCCGGGTTCCACGGCTCGGTGTGTCCGCTCGCCTTCCAAGCGAGCTCGGCGGCCTTCTCGTTGCCCTCGCCGGCGGCGAGCTTGATCTCCGACAGCAGCGATGCGAACGTCGACTCCGCGCCGGCGAGCGCGTCGCCGGAGAGGTTCGCCATGCGGTTCATCGCATACTGCGGTGGGATCTGCCCGGATGCGAAGAACCCGCTCTGGAACTCGGTCAGCACCTCGATGTAGTTCTTGAGGTTCGACTCGGGCAGGTCGTAGACCTTCGTGTCAGTGCCGGGGAACACGAGCATCCGGTCGACGCCCACCTTGCCGGGCGAGTTGAGGATCGGGATCTGCTGCCCGGAGGTGTCGAGCATCGGGGTGCCGTCGCTGTTCGTGCGGTAGACGATGTTGCCGTCCTTATCCCGCACGCGCGGGTCGAAGCCGGAGACGATCTTCTGCCGGTACGCGGCGAACTGCATCGCGAGCAGCGTGTTGAAGCGGATCGTGTTCAGCGCGTCCTGCTGCACCATCATGTGGTCCATGCCCGACCACGGCGTGCCGTCGTCGCGGACCGTGAGGTCATAGCGAGCGAACGGCACCTCACCCATGGGGTGCTCCGTGTCGTTGACGATGACCCAGTCGCCGGCCCCGCCGACGCCACCCTTCTCGAGCCTGATCACCCGGTCGGCGTCGTAGACGAAGCCGACCTGCTTCGTGCGGGTCATGCTCGACGGCAGGATGAGGGCGCTCGCCGGGTGGGCTTCATCGGTCTCGACCGTGACGATCTTGCCGACCCACCCGATCTCGAACGGGTCCTCGGGGTCCATCTCGACGTGCACGTTGCCGAACGACTCGGGCCGGATGATCGGCCGCGACCGGTCCCGCTCGTTCGGCCACACCGACGCGAGGCCGCGACCGTGCATGACCATCGAACGGTAGACGCGCGTCTGCCGGGTGTCCCACTGGTTCGCCTGGAAGAAGTCGCGCCAGACGATGTCGTCGACCTGCACCTCGTCGACCGCACCCATGCCGGTGTGCATCGAGTCCTGACGCAGGCGCTGCACGGGTGCGCGGACGAACAGATCGGTGTAGTTCTGCACCGCCTGCTTCCGCAGCACGTCGTACTCGTCGATGATCCCGTACGGCGCGAACGGCAGATCCTGCTTGCCCTCCGTGTAGTCCATGCGGCGCTTCACGAACGGAGCGAGCTCCTTGATCCGCGACTCCGTGATGCGGATGCGGCGCACTGCGGTCGAAGCATCCACGGCGCCTCCTCGGGTCAGTTGAAGCCGAACATCGCATCCGATGTGCGGTCGGCCTGGTCGTTGCCCAGGCCCGCGGCGAGCGCATCCATGACTGCCTCGTGAGCGAGGACGCTGGACATGAGCCAGTCGATCTTCTGGTGCTGCGCAGGCTTGCCCAGCACGTACCGCTTGACCATGGCGCCGCCGTCGTCGAGCGTGATCCCTCGCGCACGGACGACCGCGTTGCGGACGTGCTCCTCGACCTGTACGTCGCCGTCGTGCGAGAACCGCGAATGCAGACCCTGCACGTCGATGCGGAACCGCTCGAGCGCTGCGCTCATCGGAGCGATGCGGTACGTCGGCCAGCGCACGAAGACCTTCTCGCCGAAGTCGGCCGCGAGCTGGTCGGCCTCGGTCGACCATCCCGGCGGGTCGAGGTAGGCACGCACGATCTCGAACTCTCGCTGGAGCTCCTCGAACGCCGCTCGCACCTCGAGACGCGGGATCGTCCCGCCCCAGTCCTGCGGCCGCCACAGCGTCGGCAGCGACTTCGTCCCGTAGCGGGGCGTGAACTGGTGCTGGTCCAGCGTCTCGAGACGGATGCCGGTGTAGTCGTCGTTGTCGGAGCCGTCGAAGCCGAGCCCGACCTTCGTGCGGAAGCGGACCTCGATGGGCTCGTCGCGTCCCTCGCGTCCGTCACGGGCCTTGGCGACCCAGCCTGCGACGTCGAGGTACGCGCCGTCGCCTGCGACGAGACGGTTCCCGAAGAACCGCTCCGCCTGAGCCTTGTCGTGCACCATCATCTCGGCGGCCTCGGCCTCGATGCCATCGAGCGGCACCCAGGGCGACCCGTCGTAGACGACCGCGAAGATCTTCCGCCGCTCGGCCTTGTTCGCGAACGACAGGTTCGCGGGAGCCTGGCGAAAGAACTTGAACACGTCCGGCGCGGTCGACTCCCACGAGGTCTGCGCGACCGAATGCTCGGCCGGATTCCACGCGTTCGTCGTCTCGACCGTGCGGCCGCCCATGCCGGCGGCACCGCGGCGCTGCGCCTCGTAGACGTCGCGCATCTTGTTCGACTTCGTCGCCAGGCCCGACTCGTCCTGCACTGCGAACGAGATCGGGTTGCCAAGGCGCGACTGCGCGCTGGAGGTGACGCGGTCGATGCGGTCGAGGTCGGGGTCGGCGTTCTCGGACACGATGCGGATGAAACCGTCGCGCACGAGCAGCACATCGGCGAGCGGTCCGAGACGGATCATCGCCTTGAGCGGGTTGTAGACGTTGTTGACCTGATCCTCGGACATCGCGGTCAGCTGGATCAGCGGCGACGGGTGGCGGATGCCCATGGGCTCACCGGGCACGTACTCGTACTCCCAGCCGCACGAGCAGCCGAAGTCGACGCACGCGTACCCGTCGTCCTTGCCCGCCCATCCGCCGAAGATCGCCGGGCCGACGGCCTCGAGCGCGACGATGCCCGCAGTCCACGGGCCCTTGCCGATCTTTTGCGGTCCGACGATCAGCGAGCGGCGATACGTGAACGCCTGGTTCAGCAGTGGCCGCGACGGGATCCACTCCGACTCCGGGCGGATCCGGTAGTGGTTCGCCATGCACCAGAACTGCCAATCCGACTGTCGGAAGGCCGCGCCGCGGTCGAAGCCGTTCGGCACGCGAGCGTGACGCTCGAGCCACGCATCGCCGACGTCACCCAGGGTCGGGAAGTCGACGACGAGAGGCTCAGACATCGGCGACCACCCTCAGCCGCCGTGGCGGCGGCGTCGCGTCCTCGGCTGGCTTCGCCTGGCGCTTCTCGGCTACCTCGTCGGCGTCGATCGCCCAGCCGTTGAAGCGCATGCCGCCCGGTGTGAGACCGATCTGATCCTGCAGGCGCAGCATCGCGGCAGTGTCGGCCGCGGGAGCCTCGCCGCCCTCGACGCGCACCGACATGCGCACGAAGTGCGCGACCGAGTGCTGACGCCACGGCTCGCGGTGCCACATCACAGCCTGCGGCGTGCGCCACAGCTGCTTCCAGACGTCGAGCTCGCGGTCCGCGACGGCACCGGTGGCGTTCTCGTCGAGCTCCTTGATGCGCTCCTTATCGACGAAGTACACGTCGAAGACGAGGCGGCGCGGCAGCGGCCAGCGAGGGATGCGGCCACGGAATCCCTTCGCAGGGAGACGGATCTCGGCCAGGCCACGAGCCTCCGAGCGCGCGGACATCGGATCCGCAGCGGGCCCCGAACCAGGGCGAGCACCTCCACGAGGCATGAGCAATCGACCTCCACGCCGCCTTGCGCGACATCGAGTCGGGCGCCCCATTGCGGTAGCACCCCGGAACTTTTGAACCCTCCGCACCCCTAAGGCCCCTCCCCGGCGGTCCGAGGGGGTCGGGTCGAAGGGGGTCACCCCCCACCCTCTGAAACGGCCCCTGAGGGCCGTCCAGTCACCGGGTGATGGTGGGCCAGTGCCAGGTGCCGGGCCTGCCGTGCGGCCCTGAGTGTGCGGACGTGACCCACAGGCTGTCCTCACCGTCGAGCAGGGCCTGGCCGTTGATCGAGTCGCTCCATGTGCGGACCACCACGAGCGGGACGATGTCGCCGGGGCGGGGCGTGTTGCCTCGCGCATGATCGGGCGTGCGGTCGTCACGGATGCGGCGTGCGGTGATGGTGGCGCAGTCGTTCTCGCTCAGTGCGTACAGCACGATGCGTCCCGTCGTGGGCAGCGATGCAGTGGCGGTGTCCGTCATGGCGTTCTCCGGTCTCATGGTCGGTGCCAGCCTCCGGGCTGTGCGTGGGCTGTCTCGGAGGCGTGGTGTGGCTGGCACAGTCCGCGTCCGTACTGGGGATCGTTCGGGTTCCTGCCCATGCGGACGAGGTCGTCGCGCCCGTACGGGTGGTGGTCTGCGTGCTGCGCTTGGCTCTGGCATCCGGGGATGACGCACACGGGGTCGCGGGTGAGGACAGCAGCACGGAAGTCTCGGTGCCCTGTGGAGCCGTAGCCACGCTGGCGTGAGGTGCCACGTCGACGGTCTGCCTCGCTGCGATGCGTCGAGCAGCGGCTGCCCTCAGCCGAGTCGTAGAGCTCGGGGCATCCACCGACCGAGCACACGCGCATCACGCTGCGGCGGGCTTCGGCTCGGCCACGATCTCGGGCCAGTAGAGGTAGTCCTGGAAGCCAGCGCGCTGCTGCACCTGGTTGAGGCGGACGGCCTCAGCTGCGACCTGCGAGTACGGACCGACGAGCGGTCGGTAGGCAGACGGCTTCTCGGGGAGCTGCTTGTCGCGATCCTCGAGACGCTTCACCTTGCCGCGCTCGGTCGTCCACGCCTCCCGGCGGAACATGAGCGTGGCGGTCACCTGCTGCACTGCCTCGGGCATGGCATCTCCGATCGTCAGGTCGGTGGGCCCGTGCGCCCGCTGCTGCGCGACGCACGGGCCGTCCCCTGTTCGGTTGTGGATGAGGTCCTCGGTCGCGCTCCTGCTGTGCGATGCGGGCCACCTCGCTGACGCACGAGCACGGGGCCGGTACAGGAGGTGACGCGCTGGCGCCGTGCGCCCTGGATGCAGATGCGAGTGTGAGCGGCCGAGGAAGTGGGCTTCGACGCACGCGGGAAGTAGGCACGCGTGCGTCGAGAGGTCTTCGCGATCGGCGCTCACCCCCACGGGAGCACGTCACGCGAGCGCGCAGCGACCGAGCATTCCCAGTCCGCGCGCGCATGCGAATGGCCCCGAACGAGTTCGGGGCCATTGGTCGCTTACGCAGAGCGTAGCACGCCGGATGCAGGGGGTGCAGAGGGTCAGTCGTCGGCGTGGCGCTTCCCCGCGAACATGCGCTGACGCTTCACCTTGTCGGCCGCGAGGAGCTGCTCCTGATGCGTCTTGTGCACCTCGCGCCGCTTCCCCGCATCCCACATCCAGAACGACCGGATCAGGCCGTCCTGCCGCCACTGCTTGATCGTCCGCGTCGAGCGACGCACGAGGACTGCAGCCTGCTCGTCGGTGAGGAACGGGTCAGCCACGGCCGCCCTCCGGCTCGAGGCCCACGTCGGCCACTCGATCCGCGGCGGCTGCGCACGCGGTGCAGCCTCGGCGCTTCGTGATGCTGCCAGGAGCCCAGTGCGGGCAGTCGATGAACGGCTTCGCGTCCGCGTCCGCGTCAGCAGTCAGCGTGTCCAGCACGAGCGACGCGAGCACCCCGGACGTGATGGATCCGTCGGCGAGTGCGGTCGCCTGGCGATCGATGAGCCCCCGGATGCGCTGCACGATGGGGTCGGGGGCAGCGAGGTCGCGCAGGATCGTGTCGCGGTCGCGCAGGACCGGGGGGCGATCCGTGAAGGTGATCGGGTCAGCCGTCAGCACGAACAGCACCGCGTCGGCAGCCTCGCGCGCCTGATAGATCTGAATGCTGGGGGCGTACGGGTTGCTCGCGATGGCGAACCGCGCGACGGCATTCTCGATCCGGTCGCGCATCCCCTCGCTGTGCAGCGCCTCCCGCTCGGCCCGCAGCCGCTCGAGCTCGGCCAGCACCTCCGCGATGTCCAGCGCGAGGTAGCCCGCTGCCAGGTTCCGCAGCCGCTTGATGGCTGGCGTCACGTCGCCGATCATGGTCTCGGTCTTCGGCTGCTCGGTCATGCTGCCTTCCCTCCCTCGTAGCCCTCGAAGATGAGGGACCACGGCTCGTCGCTGTCCTGGTCGTTGCGGTCGAAGTCGCACTCGTCGCGGCTGCAGAAGTAGACCGTCACGCCCGGCGCGACCCGCGGCTGACGGATCCGGATCGTCCGCTGCTCGCACGTCGGGCACGGCGTCTGCGACCGCTTCACGTACGGCTCGACGCGGAACCGGCCGAGCGCCCGCTGGAACGTCCACGCGCGCTCGTCGTCCGGCTTGTGCTGGTCGGCGACCTCGTTGAGGAGCACGTCCCACCACCACGCCAACGAGTCGACGTCGTTCGCGATCTCCGGCAGCCACTCCACGATCGACGACGCCATCCACATCGCCTCCGCCCGCACCACCTCCGAGCCGTCGGTGAGGCGCGGGATGCGATGCCGGGAACCTGTGAGGCCCTCGACGCCGGCCGCGATCGCCGACGTCACCTCGCGGTACGCGTCGAGCACCTCTGCCCGCACAGGCGCCGGCGTCTCGTCCTTCGACCCCGAGACGCGCTGCTTGATCTCCTTCGCCTTCTCGGGATCCGCAGCCGTCTCCATCGCAGCGATGCAGTCCGGATATGCATCGGCCGCGCCACGCAGCTTCCCGAAGCACCGGCCGCAGATCAGCGACCCGTCGTGCGCCGTCCGCGGCTTGCAGCCCTGGCACTCGCCATCGCCGCGGCCATAGTCGGGGCACTGCGCGAAGTGCTCACCCCGAAGCGTGCAGCCGTGGACGCACGCCCTCTCCGTCGTGTGGGTCATCGGGTCTCCTCGTTCGTGCGGTCATGCGGGTTGTCGAGCCACGCCTCGTAGACGGCTCGGCGGGTGCGCTCCTGCTCGACCGCGTGCAGGGCGAGGAGCATCCACCAGCGGACGCGGCGCCAGCGACGGGTCGAGCCGAGCTCGTGCTCGGTGACGAGGTACTGCCACCACGCCTCGCAGACCGGGCACTGCGCGACGCTGCCGTCGACGGCAGCCGGGGGCAGGGCATGGCGGCAGTCGTGGCGGGTCACCGGGAACCACCCGACTCTGCGACAGGGCGCAGGCTCCGCGAGTACGCCATGGCCTCGCGGATGCGGATGGTGGCGCGCATGCCGACGATGTAGCACTCGGCGAGCTCGTTGACGGCGAGTGCGCGGATCAGGCGCATGGTGTCGTCGTCGACCGCAGCGATCGCGGCCTGCGCGTCCTCGGTCGTACGGCCCAGCGCACGCAACTCGCGCGCGACGTCGCCGCGCGCCCAGATGAGCGACTGGCGTTCGTCGTGCTCGCCGCTCTCGTAGTGACGCTCGCGGTCGGCGTCGTCGGCCGGGGTGTAGCCGCATGTGCAGGATCGGTCAGCCACGGTCGCTCCCCTCGGAACTGCTCGATCTGCGGCATGGCCCCTCGTGGTCGGCGTCGCGGATGCACGGACCCCACGCGAGCTGCGACGCCGACGAGGCGTAGCCGTTCACCGTCAGGGCGGCGCAGACCTCGGGGTCGTCGGCTCGACGCGCCTGGCTAGCGATCCGATCGCGCTCGTCGTGCAGCACGTCCCGCAGGCCATCTCGGCTGCGCTTCTCGACCCACTCGAGCATCGCGCGCGCGCCGCGCTCGAACTCGTCGCTCCACTCAGCCACGATCGCTCCCCCCGGAACTGCTCGATTCACGGCCCCAGCCGGGCATGGTGGCGTGCCAGCCGATCAGCAGCAGGGCACCGAGGTAGGTGCGCGTGTAGCCCCAGCCGCCGCCGAGGTGCACCGGTCGGGGGCTGTCGTTGTGCAGTCCTCGGACGCTGCCGCGGTAAAACGTCACGTCCCAGCGCCAGCGGCGTCGCCAGCCCCGGCCCTCGATACGCAGCAGGCGCACGTCACGGGTGAAGTCGTCGTAGGCGCTCATCGGTCGCTCCCCTCGGAACTGCCCAGCGTGCGGGAGGATTCCCGCTCGAGGTGCGCGATGCGCTCGCGCTCGACGTCGACGCGGTCGACCATCTTCACGGCCACCGCGGCGACCTGCACGAGCTCCGCGCGCAGCGCGAGCAGGTCGTCCTCGGCGTAGACGTCGACGGACACCCCCTCGATCAGGACGTGGCGCCACGTGACCGTGCCGAGTCCGGCGGCATCCATCGACGCCTTCGTGCCCTTGGCGAGGCGCCGCGCGATCGATACGCCCTCGCCGGGTTCCCCCTGCACGCCGTGCTTCGCGGTCGACGAGGCGACCTCGGCGAGCACCTCAGCGCTGATGTGGCGGAGCCGCACCTCGCGCTCGTGCGCCTCCCGCATCTCGTCCTCGATGCGCTGATCCCTGAGCCGGTCGTGCAGCGCGTCCGCGTCGAAGTCGTCGTGGTCGCACATCACGCCACCGCCTGACGTGCCGGGTCGACCTGCTCGAGCACGCGACGGATCGCCTGCAGCAGGTCATCGAACGTCCCGGCGACGAGCGGCGCCTGCCACACGTCATCGTTCGGGATCCGCTCGGCGAGCGTCTCGAGCGACTGCGCGATCCGCCACACCGACACCGCCACCTGCTGCGCCTGCATGTCGTGGTCGAGCCTGTTCACGACCCGCACCGCCTCGACTGCGAGATGCCCGGCATCGTGATGGGTGATGGTCGTCTGGGTCTTCATGTGGTCGGTCATGCTGCTGCTCCTCGGTCGGGGTGGTGGCTGTGGACGATCGCGGCGAGCATCTGCGCCCGCCCGTCCGGGTTGATGTAGCCGGGCACGCGGCGCAGCTCGACGAGCGCGTCGGCCCGCTCCTGCTCGCACCTGGCGGCCTCGGCGTCGGCCATTGCTCGCGACCCGTCACGGTCGGCGATGATGCGGCGCAGGTCGGCCTCAGCGAACGCCTGCCGCTGCTCCGCCCACATCCGTTCCGGACCCGCCGAGATCGTGTGCGTCCGCTCCGCCTCGAGCAGCGCCTGCCCCTCGGAGGTGGCGTACGCGGCCGCCTGCGTCGTCAGGAACACCTCGAGGGCGCTCCACTCCTGTCGAACCATCAGAAGGGCTCCTCGTCGTCGAGTGATGCGATGTACCGCTGCTGACGGCGTGCGTGGAGGGCGTCGGCCATCCAGAGATCCCGCTGACGTCGAGCAGTGCCACAGGGTCCGCAGTCGGCGTAGCGGCCATTCGGGTGCTCCGGGCATCCGATCGGCGGGGCTTCCAGCAGCAGCGGCGACTCCGGAGGCACCCGCTCGCGCTCGTGCTCCTCGCGCCAGGCCCGCCAGCCCTCGCTCGGCTCCGGCATCCTCGGCTCCCGCACCGCCCGCTCGCCCGCGCTCCCCACAGCCGAGAGCCCTCGCGAAGCCTCGCGAGGGGGTGGCAGGTCCGACGTCGACGGCCTGTCGATCCGCACCGTCTCCTCGATCTGCAGCAGCGACCGGCCGTCCTCGACGTACAGCGTCAGGAAGCCCACCTCCGCCAGCTCGAGCAGATGCGTCTCGATCTCGTCCTCGGTCAGCGGGTCCGACCTCTTCGGCCAGAGCGCTGCGAGCAGCAGCGACGGCGTCGCCTCCGCCCTCCCCTGGTCGTCCGCGACGAAGTGCAGCAGGAAGCCCGTCGTCCTCGCCGCCGGCGACGCCTTCAGGAGCGTCGACGACTGCCAGTCGTCCAGCCTCACCGAACGCAGCCGGTGTCGTGCCATAGGAGAACCCCTCGATGCAGATGTCGATCGCGAGGTCGATGTCCTCCTCGCGCACGGTGAAGCACTCGGTCCAGCCGCGGCCGCGCCACAGGATGCGGCCCGACTCGTCAGCGGATCCGAACGCCTTCGGGAAGAAGGCAGCGAGCTCGCGCAGCGCCTCGCGTTCCCAGGTCTCGTCGGTGCCCTCCTGCAGGATGAGCACCTGCCCGCCGGAGCGGGTCAGCATGTCGATGCGAGCCCATCGCCACGCGCGGCCGACCTTCAGCACCTGCTCGCGGCGCCAGTAGACGACGTACGTCATCGCGAACGTCGGCAGCGAGTGCGCGGTGGGGGTCGGGTGCTGGACCTGGTGGTCTCCCGACCCCCTTTCGCTTGCCGCCGATCGGCGGCCGTTCTGGGCAGTCATTCAGCACCGCCGCCTACGGTCGGCTCCATGGAACTCGTGCTGTCGTTGCTCGCTACCGCAGCCGCCATCGGCAGCGTCGTCGCGGCGATCATCGCTTCGAATCGAGCGGGGGCGGCCAGCGAACGCGCGGCTGATGCCGAGCAGCGCGCCGTTGAGGCTGCGGAGCGCGCTGCCGCAGCGAACGCGACCATCGCGACCATCCAGAGCGCCATCTTCGACGGGCCGCCGTGGACGGTCACCTGGTACGCCGGCGACACCTTTCTCGTGACGAACGCCAGCCCCATCGAGGCGCTCGAGGTCGAGCTCGACGCGTTCCCCGAGCACCTGACGCTGCAGGTCGACGAGACTCGCCTCGAGCCCTTCACGCTCGGCGCGAAGAGCGCTTTCACGTTCCTGTTCACGCCGCTGATGAGCGACGGCATCCGCCGCGACCTCGTCGTTCGGTGGAAGCGGCCCGGCAGCGAGGACGTGCTCGAGTGGATGCACCCGATCCCCGTTCGACCGAAGCAGTAGCCGACGCTCACGCTGCGACCTCCGCGTCGACGCGGCGCCAGAGCGCTTCGAGCGCGGCGAAGGCTTGCTGCCACACGACGCCGTTGCCTAGCGCCTTGAGCGACGCCGTGCGCTCGAGCACGTCGGTCACCCACCCCTCGGGCAGGCCCATCATCCACTCGGCGAACGCCGCGTTCAGGCGGTGCGCGCCGTCGCGGCCGTTCGGCAGCGTCGGTGATGGGGCCTCACGCGTCAGCGCCTCCCAGCGACGCACGGCCGCCTCGTACGGGCCGAAGCCCGACCGTTGCGCCTGCGCCGCGACGCCCGGCAGCAACAGCTCGTCGCTGCGCGCACCCGACCTTGAGGCGTGCCCGCCCGTCGCGTCGGCGACCTGCGGCGTCGGCATGAGCACAGCGTCGACCGCGAGGCCGCGGCGTCCGGTCGCCCAGTCGGTGAGCGTCACGCTCGACGAGCTCGAGCCGCCCGATGCATCCGCATCCTGGGCGGTCGTGGTCGGGATGAGGCGGACCTCGGACCCGAGGTCTCGCGCGTGGCCGTTGCCGCTCGCGGGATCCCGCGTCGGCGTCGGCATCAGCACAGACGCCACCCCGGGCAGCGTGAGATCGCCCTTCGAGCCGCGCTGACCGGGACCACCCTTCTCTCCGTCGGACGCGCGCAGCGTCGGCAGCAACGTCAGAGCTGCGTCACCGCCGTGCGCAGATCCAGTCCCCCCTCGCCGTGCGAGCCCGGCCCATTCGCGTCCGACACCCGCACGGTAGGCAAGAACGAAGACACGGAAGCGCCCATGAGGGGCACCCACGTCGGCCGCTCGAACGCCGCCCCACTCCGCATCGAACCCGAGGTCGGCCAGGTCTCCGAGAACACGTCCGAGTGCTCGGAGAACAGGTCGATGCTCGCCGTCTCCCACACATCCCGGGCAGGGCTCCATGTCGCTCTCGGCGCATCCACTGAGCAGTCCTCTCACGTTCTCGATCACGACGACCTGCGGCTGCAGCGCGTCGATAGCTCCCAGGAAGTCGCTCCACAGACCGGAGCGTGTGCCCTCGCGCATCCCGGCGCGACGGCCGGCGAGCGAGAGGTCCTGGCACGGGAAGCCGCCGCACAAGATGTCGACGGGCTCGACAGTCGCCCAGTCGACGGAGGTGACGTCGCGATGGTTCGGCACCCCGGGCCAGTGCTCGGCGAGCACCTTCGACGGTGAGTCGTCCCACTCGCAGTGCCAGACGGTGCGCGCGCCGAAGAACGCCTCGGTCGCGAGGTCGAGGCCGCCGTAGCCGGAGAACAGGGAACCGATGCGGAGCGTCATCCAGCACCACCTCGTACGATCGGCGTCATGCAGCAGCACGACGCGATCCCGGCACTTCCCGAGGAGCCCGGAGACGAGGTCTTCTTCACCCGGCACGGGCTCGAGCACCGGATGTTCCGGCAGGAGGGCGACCGTGTCGTCGTGCACCAGAAGGGGGTGCCGGCCGAGGTCTTCGAGATCGTGGTCAGCCTCGGCTCCGGCCGGATGGTGGACGCGGTCGGCCGCAACCACAATGTCTCGGTCGCCGCGCTGAGCATCGAGCGCGGCGAGCTTGAGCGGATCTTCTGACCTGCCATCAGGCACCTGCCTTCCGGCGTGCGTCGGCGTACGAGGCGATCGCGTCGTCGAGGTCGTCGACGGTCTCGATGCCCGCGGCGCGGATCCGGTCGGCGAGAACGCCAGCGCGCTCGGTCGCGATGCGAGCGACCTCGGCGCGCACCGCCGCGCGGCGCTCGACGCGACGGCGGCGGATGATCTCGCCCGTGAGCGCGAACAGCAGCACGGCGACGATGGCGAGGACGGCGGCGGCTGCGATGAGCTCGGAGCCGGTCTGCATGGTGGGGGTCATCGCCGTGCCAGGAGGTTCGGCTGGATGAGGCCCACGAGCTCGGCGTCCTCGCGCATGAGGTTCGCCGTGTAGAGCATGGGGCCGGGCTTGTTGCTCGACTCCGACTTGCCCGCGACGTACTCGACCTCGGTGCCGCGGGGCAGTCCGGCGCGCGTGCGGGCGATGAGGTCAGGGCGGAAGATGAGGCGGTCCATCGGCATCGGCTTGTGGTTGTCGATGAGGCGTGTGACGGGCGGGTGCTCGCCGGAGATCGCGGTGAAGGTGGCAACGATGCGGTCGCTCGAGTACTCGTCCGCGATCGTGACGGTGATCTGCGTCATCGTCTTCGGCGCGGTGCGCGTCACCTCGAGCTCGATCGTGACGAGGTCCGTCGCCGCCTTGTACCGGTTCGCGTTGGCGGCGATCCACTCGAGCGCGAGCCGCGGGACGATCACGCTGGACTGGTCGAGCGTCCACTCAGCGTCGGCGACGCGGTCGATGGTCGCGGACGTCTCGTAGTGCGGGAGACGGATGCGGGCCACCGTGTAGCGGTCCGTGGCGATCGCCTGGATTCGCCCCCCGTGGACGGAGATTGCCGCGCCGCAGATGACGGGGGTGACGTCCTCCTGGCTGACGTGGGGCTTGAGGCTGCGGGCCAGCAGGATCGCGTCGGATGGCTGCAGGCGGAGGATGGTGGGGGTCATCGTGGGCTCCTAGGTGAGTGCGGGTGGGATGGCGGGTGTGACGCCGCCGGCGTCGTCGAGCACGACCCAGCCGTGGACGGCGTGGAGCATCGGCTCGCGGGCCGGGTTGGCGTGGAGCGAGATCTTGATGCCGCGGCGGCGGGCCTCGGCCTGCAGGTCGGCGTTCGACTCGATCTCGCCGTTCAGGAGGGAGCAGAGCCAGACGACGTTCGAGAGGCGGTGCTTCGTCTTCCGCCCGCCCATGCCTCCCTGGCGGTGCTGCGGCACGAGGGTCTCGGGGTCGCAGGAGTCGAATCGGTGCCAGGCGCAGGCGTGGCCGTCGCGGGCGTGCACGCCCTTGCGGATGCGGATCGGGGTCGGGTTGCTCACGATCGCCCCCATCGGTTCGCGGACGCGCGCCGCGCCTCGAGCTCTGCCTCGTGCGCGAGTCGCGCCTGCTCGATCTCGGAGTGCTTCTGCTTGCACGGCGTCTTGCGTCCACAACCGATGCAGTAGCCGCCGCGACCCGCGGCCTGCGTGCTCATCGTCGACCCCACGAACGCACGAGCGGCTCGAGGTTCTTGTTGCGGGCCATGTAGCCGATGTGCTTCGACGCGAGCGCCTTCGCGACGCGGTCGACGTGGTGCCAGAGGGCACGCATGTCGTTGTGCACGCGCTGCTCGTCGAGGCTCGCGGTCGTCGCCATGGCACGGGCGACGCCGACGGGGCGGCCCTTCGTCCAGAAGTCGGCGAGCGCGACGTTGAACGCCTTCGAGTGCGCCACCTCGGCGGCGTAGCGCTGCTGGTTGACGCGCTCCTCGACGTCGGAGATCTCGAGCATGAGCATCTCGATCTGCTGCAGCAGCTCGGCGATGCCGGCCGGGTCCTCGGGTCGCTGGTTCCAGATGTCGCGTGCGCGGGCCACGAGCGGCGCCCATGCCTGCTGAGCGCCCGCAGGGTCGAGTGCGAAGTCGGCGCTCACGAGCGGGCCCCTCGTGCGGCCACGGCCGCGGTGAGCGGCGTCGGCCCACCAGCAGCCTTCGCGACGGCGTCGCGCATGGCGAGCGCAACCGCGCTCGGCTGCTCGGCGCCCGTGAGCTCGCGCGTGCGATCCTTCATAGCCGCGTGCTGCGCCTCGCTGACGGCGCCCTGCGCGCGGAGCGCCTGGCGGATCCCGTCGATCGCGGACAGGTCGGGAGCGTCGCCGATGCGCTCGAGCCACTCCTCCTCGCTCACCTCGTCGGCGACGTCGGCCAACGTCGCGATCGTCGCCGTCGGAACGGCAGGGGATGCTCCCGCCTGCTCGGCGGTGACCACGCCCGCTCCGGCGACGGCCGCGACGTCTGCGGCCTGCATGTCGCGGAGGCGTCGCTGGATGGCGAGGAAGATCTGCGGCTCGACCCGGGCCTTGCCCGCCTGCTCGTAGAGGGTGGCAACGGCCTCGGTCGTCGTGGAGCCCTCGAGCTCGGCGAGCCAGTCGACGGGCAGCGTGTCCGTGGGGATCTCGACGACGGCCGTCGGCGTGCCGCCCTCGGGCAGATCGTCGGCTTCGCGGCGATCGCCGAAGACGTCGGCGAAGGTGCGCACGAGCGCGGCGCGCAGGACGAACGCGCCGAACAGGACTTGCGGCTTCCGCTCCCACAGTGCCGCCCACGACTCCTCGACGGGGAGCGCTTCGCTCCACTGCGCGACGAGGACCGTCGGGATCTCCCAGCCTGCTCGGTAGACGGTGGCGCGGGCGACGATGAACTCTCCGCGCACGAGCACCTCGCTCCACGTCTCTCCGCCGTCGGGGCTGAACTCGACGCGGGTGCCGCGCAGCTGGCCGGTCGCGGTCGCTACGCGGAGGTAGTCGCGGAGCGTCGTCTGCACACCCTCGGGCGTGGGCGTCTCGGTGGTCATGCCTTCGCCTTCTTCGCGGGGTAGACGCGCAGCCCGTGCGCGGCGACCTTGGTGTCCGGGTAGCGCTTCTTCGCGTCGGCGAGCGTGTCGGCGATCGCCTTCACGCCACGCACGTACGCGGCGTACTTCGTCGGCGCGCTTTCGCGCCACGCGACCTCGTCGACCGTCGGCGTGACGGCGCCCTTCGAGACCGTGACCTTGTCATCGGTCTCCGGGTCGGTGTGGGACCAGCCGACCTTCGTCGCGCCGGGGTACTCGATCTCGAGCTGCTTCTCGAAAGCCGCCCGGTTGGCCTTGAGCTTCTTGTCGGCGGCGTCGACGACTGCCTTGGCCGCGACGACGGAGCGATGGAGCGCGAGCAGCGCCTCGCTGATCTCGTCCTCGGGTGCGCCGTCGGCCCACCACGCGAGGAAGCGGTCGACGACATCGACGCACTGCAGGATGCACGCGTCGTCGCGGTGCACGATCTCGATCTCGTGCTGGCGGATGGTCGAGGGGTTGCCGTCGGCGTCGGAGAAGCCGACGACGTAGACCCACTCGTCGAGGCCGAAGACGTGCATGCCCCACTGCATCTGCGTGTAGTGCTCGGGCGTGACGAGCCCACCGCTTGGGGCCTTCCAGTCGTGCTCGTGGTCCTTCACCTCGACGCCGCGGAGCGTCCCGCCGTCGTGCTCGAAGCCGTCCGGAGTGGCGCGGTGGCCGGGGTTGGCGAGGCTCGCCCAGACGCGGTCGTTCGCGACGATCGCGGTGCCGCGCTCAATAGCCGCGACCTGGATCCAGAACGACTCGTTTGCCGAGCCGCGTCGCGTTGCCGCGCTCCCGCCGAACGTCGAACCGTAGAGCTTGTCCTGCAGCAGGGGCCGTCGGGCGCTGAGCCAGTTCTGTACGAGGCGGTGCACCTCGGATGCGGAGACGCAGTCAGTCGCGCGGTCGCGCTGCCACCCTGCCTCGTCCTCGGACTTCGACGCCAGCGGCGTCGCGAGGTCCGAGAGGAGCGCGCCCATGCGCTGATCGAAGAGGCGGTCGAGGGCGGTCATCGCTGCGCCGCCAGGCGGTTCGCGCGGCGCGACTTGCGGGCGACCTTGTTGCGGGCGCGGCGCTTCGCGACGCGGCGCTCGAACGCGACCTGCTTCGCCTCGGTGCGCTCGGGCACGGGCTCGCGACGGAGGGGGCGGAAGACGCCGACGAGGCGCTGCAGGATCTCGCGGGCGCTGAACGCCTTCGGGGAGTCGTTGTGCATCATGGTGGGGGTCTCCTGGTGGTGGGGGTCAGGCCGCGCGACGGACGGCGGTGCGGTTGCGGGCGGCGCGGCGGTCTGCGGCCCGCGTGAGTCGGAGCTGGATGGCGTTGTCGATGCGGGCGCGGAGCGTGGCTGCGGCGACCGTGGGGATGTGCCACGTGTCGGCGTCGCGCTTCGTGCGGGTGCGGGTCGTGCCGGCGCGCTCGATCACGCCGGTCTCGGCGAGCTGCTTCATCGCGGTGCGGAGGCCGGAGTGGGAGTACTGCTGGTGGTTCGGGAGGGTGCAGACGCGGAGGTCGTGCGCCGCCTCGACCTCCTGAGCGCACAGCGGACGCGACGCGCCGCCGAGGATGGCGAGCACCTCTCGCTCGCGGTCCTCGAGCGCCTGAGCGCTGATGGAGTCGGCCGCGGCGTGCGACGTGCTCGGGTCGGACTTGCGAGCGCGGGCGGAGTCGCCCGTGATGGTCGAGAGAATGGCGGGCTTCGTCACGGTCACTGCTCCTCGGGGTCGAAGGCGATGCGGGTCGGGATGCGGAGGGCGGCGGCGATACGGTCGAGCGCCTCGGTGATGAGCGCGACCAGCGCGACGATCACGGGGAGACGCCGTCGACGACGACCGTGATGAGGACGAGTCCGACGTACGTGACGGCGACGAATGTCACGACCGTCGAGAGCGGACGGATCGTGTGCCGCACGAGACGCGTGCGACGCTCGGGCGTCATCCCGTCACCGCCTGACGCCTCTGCGCGATGCGCTCGTTCGCCGCGCGGAGTTCGTCGTCGGAGAGGCTTGCGTAGAAGCCAGCCAGCACTGCCGCGAACGCGTCCAGGCACTCGGCCTTCGGGCGCGTCACGACGCTGCCTTCCGCGCGCTGCTGTCGGCCGCTGCGGTTGCTCGTCCGACGATGACAGCGACGTCGACGCCGAGCCACTGCGCTGCGCCCGCGACCTCGACCATGTCGAAGGGCACGACGCCGTTCAGCCGTCGGCCGGCCGTGTGCTGTGAGACGCCGATGACGCCGGCGAGGTCAGCCGCCGTCCGACGCTGCCGCGCCATCTCGACGCGGATCTCTTCTGCGATCGCGGCCGAGACCGCGTCAGCGGTGCCCTGGGCTGCGTTGCCGCCGGTCCTGATCTCCATGCCCAGAATGGTTGCATGGATTTCCATGCAGTGCCATGCACGCCATGCATCTTGACGAAAATCCATGCAGGTGCCATGCTCACGAAGTGCAGATGGACGACTTCCCGACACGCTTTTCCGAGGCCCTCGTCACCGAGATCAAGGCCGAGATGGGACGGCAGAGCCTCTCCTCCCGCGCGCTCGGGCGACTGATCGACAAGACCAGTGCCTACATGTCAGACCGCCTCGACGGCGGAAGTGTGAAGACCGGGAAGCGCGTGCAGCTCACAGCGCGCGACCTGTCGGCTATCGCTCGATCCCTCGGGCTGACCGAGGTTGAACTCGTCAGCCGCGCCCGCGACTACGCACTGCGCGACCTGGCACCCGTCACCGACCTCTCGAGCCGCCGTGTCGCAGGTGCGCTCGACACTGTCGAAGACGACCACGCGAACGAAGCCGTAGCGAAGAAGGACGCCATCGATCCCTATGAGACCGACGACGACGTATGACCCACACGACCACGCCGAGTCCCTCGGCCTCGAAGTGCACTACCACCCACTGCGCACAGCACAGGGCCTCTACGTCCCGTCGAGACGCCTGATCATGCTGCGACCGCGCATGCGTTCGATCGTCGAGCGCTCGGTGCTCGCGCACGAAGTCCAGCACCACATCCGCGAGCACCGCCGCCGCGATGGTGTTTGGGCACTGCGGCAGGAGCGCGAAGCCGACCTCGGCGCTGCGCGCGCCCTCATCGACCCCGATCACTACGCCGACGTACTCCGGTGGTCGCACGACCCTGCCGAGGTCTGCCGCGAGCTCGGCGTGACAGGTGACCTGCTGCTCGCATATCGACGGGCGGCGTGATGGCGGCGACGCGCGCGATCCTCTACCTCCGGCAGTCCACCCACCGCGAGGAGTCGATCAGCCTCGAACTGCAGGAGTCGGCTGGACGCGAGCACTGCGCCCGGCAGGGCTACGCGGTAGTCGGCGTGGAATCCGACCCTGGCATCTCTGGCCGGACGTGGCGTCGGCCAGCCGTGCAGCGGGTCATGGCCGCCGTCGACGCACGAGAGGTCGACGTCATCGTGCTCTGGAAGTGGTCCCGACTGTCGCGCTCGCGCGTCGACTGGGCAGTCGCCGCCGACCGGGTCGAGCAGGCCGGCGGCCGCATCGAATCGGCTACCGAACCCCTCGACACCGCGACGTCGGTCGGCCGCCTCGCCCGCGGCATGATGACCGAGATCGCCGCGTTCGAATCTGAACGCATCGGCGACGTCTGGCGCGAGACCCATGAGCGCCGCGTCCGCCAGGGCCTACCGGCCAACGGCAAGCCGCGCTTCGGCTACGCGTACGACCGCGCCGCTGGCTTCTCCCCCGACCCCTCCACCGGTCCCGTTCTCGCTCAGGCCTACCGCAGGTACATCGAGGGCCAATCGATCTACGCCATCGTCAACTGGCTGAACGACTCGACCGGCACGAGCCCGGCGAGCGGCTACGGCGCGACCCCACACGGCCAGTGGAGCGACCGCACGCTGCGCCGCGTCCTCGACTCAGGCTTCGGAGCGGGCCTCATCACTCGCCACGGCGCTCACCTTCCCGGCGCCCACCTTGCCGTGATCTCCGAGCCCGAGTGGCAGCGATACGTCGAGGCTCGCGAGTCGCGCCGCGTTCGACGATCCGGCGAGAGGTCGACGTACGCGTACTCCGGGCTGGTGCGCTGCGAGTGTGGTTCGAAGATGCACGCACAACGCGAGTCCACCGGGCAGGCTCGCTACCGCTGCGCTGCAGCCAAGTCGCGTCGCGCACACAGCGGGGGCTACGTGTGGGAATCGGTGCTGGACAGCGTCGTGCACGCCTTCATCGACAGCCTTGCCGACGAAGCCCCGGCCGTTTCCGCGCCGCCGCCGCTCCCCATCCGCGACGTCACGGGAGCCATCGTCGAGGCGCAGCAGCGACTCGACACCCTGACGATGCGCTACGTCGAAGGCGGCATCCCGAGAGCGTCGTACGATCGCCTGGTCGCCTCCCTCGAGAGCGACATCGCGGCGCTGCAAGCCGAGCACCGGGCCGAGGTCGTCCGTCCCGCTACTCGCCCTCACGTCCCGAGCGATGCTGTGGTCGCATGGCACGGCGGCGACGCTGCCACTCAGCGCGAGTCTTTGCGGCAGCTCGTCGAGGCGATCGAGGTCTCCCCCGGCCGCCCGCAAGCTCGGGTCCGCATCGTCACTCGGTGGGGGGAATCGTATGCGTCATGAGCGTGACGAGCACCCAGCCGGGCACGTCGCCGCGCTCCTCCGCCACGAATCGACTCCACATGCGGCGCATCCGGCGCCTCCTCTCCTCGAACATCGAACACCCCTCGGACCTCAGAACCCCACCTGCAGCACGTGGATGCCCGGCCACAGCGCGAAGGCGACCGTCGTGGGCAGCAGACCGAACACGAGCGGCACGAGCATCGCGATCTCCTTCCTCCCCGCCGACTCCAGCAGGTCGCGCCTGGCGCCGTCGCGAGCGTCCTGCGCCTGCGCCTGCAGCGTCTGCGCGAGCGGCGTGCCGCGCTCGAGGGCACCGCGCATCTGGTCGACGCAGCGGGCGACCCCCGGATGCGCGAGCTCGGTCGCGAGTCGCTCGAGCGCATCCGACAGCGGCGAGCCCGACGCGACGTCTCCCACGACGGTGCGGAGCTCGCCAGCGAGCTCACCCGTGCCGATGCGCGCGACGCGGCGCAGCGCGTCGGCGAGTCCCTCGCCGGCAGCGAGGCTCAACGCCAGGAACTCGAGCACGGTCGGCAGCTCGCTCGCGATGCGCGTCATGCGTCGCCGCACCACCCGCTGCAGCAGCCAGTCGACGAGCAGCGCACCGCCTGCCGACGCGACCAGGGCGAGCGCCACGGGCACGGCGGGCGATGCGCCCCGCGCGACGGCGATCGCCCCGAGCGCTGCCCCGACGATGGCGCCCGCCGCAGCCCACACGAGCTGCCGCGCTCGGAAGCGTGCGAGCGTGAGCGGGCTGCGCGCTCGACGCAACCGCTGCGCGACGATGCCAGGGGAGCCCAGCAGCGCATGCACGATGGGCGTCAGTCGATCGCCGACGGGCGCGGCGACGACCAGGGCGACCCTCGTGGGATCGACGGTGCGGCGAGCGACGAGGTCGCGCGCGCCCGAGGAGACGTCGAGCACGTAGGGTGCGACGCGGTGCAGGAGCCTCGGGCGTCGCAGGATCGGCACGAGGCTCACGAGCATCCAGAGCCCGAGTCCCAAGGTGGCGCCGAGCACGAGCGAGGCGCCGATGCCGCTGCTCACGCGAACCACCGCCCGTCCTCCGGCAGCCGGCCGAGGCGCACCATGGCGCGATAGGCGACGACCGTCACGACGAGCCCGCCCCCGACGATCGCGAATCCGCCAGGGGTGTCGTAGGCGCTCGCCGCCTCCGGCCGCGTCGACAGCAGCAGCAGCACCAGCCACGGTGCGACGACGCCGAGTCGCGCGGCGCTCACGACCCACGACTGCCGTGCCTCGAGCTCCCCGCGCACGGCGAGGTCGGAGCGCAGGTAGACGGCCAGGTCGCGCAGCACGTGCGCGACCTCGCTGCCGCCGACGTCGCGTGCCATCCGCAGCGTCTCGAGGATGCGGTCGGCGACGGGATCCGCGAGCCGCGCCTTGAGGCGGTCGAGGGCGTACGCGAACGAGCCGGTCGCTCGATGGTCGGCCCCGAACGCGCGGAACGCGTCGCGGGTCTGGGCGGGGCCCGCCTCCCCGAGCGCCGCGACGGCGTCGGGAAGGGCGAGACCGCTGCGCACTCCGGAGACGAGGTGGTCGACGACGTCGGGCCACACGAGCGATCGCGATCGACGCCGGCGCCGCGCGCGCCACGCGACGGCGGCGAACGGTGCGGCGAACCCGGCGACGCCCGCGGCGATCGCGATGGCGAGCACGGGAGCCACCGCGAGCGCGACGCCCACCGTGACGACGGCAGCGAGCACGGCGACGACGACGAGCGCCGCGAACGGCACCTCGTGCAGTCCCGACTGCGTGAGCCGGTCGCGGATGCGCGCCGGCCACGACGTCGCCTGCTCGTCGCCCGGCGCGCGATCGACGCGCGGCCACAGCCACGGCGACGCGACGAGCAGCAGCCCGAGCCCCAGGAGCGCGCCGAGCAGCCACGTCATGCGTCATCCCTCGCGAGGAGCGCGGTCACGTCGACGCCCGCCGCCTCGTACTTCGTCGTCCGCGACGGCTGCCCGCCCGTGGGACGCAGGAGGCCGTCGACGGTGTGGAAGAGCGACGACGCCTCGATGAGGTGCCCCGTGCTCGTGCCGGTGGGCGCGAGGATCTCGGCGACGCGTCGATTGCCGCGAGCGTCCATGACGCAATGGACGACGAGGTCGACGCAGGCGGCGACGGTCGGCACGACGAACCTCGCGTCGATGTTGCGTCCTGCGAGCAACGGCAGCGTCGTGAGCTTCTGCAGCGCATCCCTCGCCGAGTTCGCATGGATCGTGCCAGCGCCTGCGACGCCCGAGTTGAGCGCGATGAGCAGGTCGAGCGCCTCGGCACCGCGCACCTCACCCACGACGAGCCGGTCGGGCCGCATGCGCAGGGACTCCCTGACGAGCTGACGCAGGGTGATCTCACCCGTGCCCTCGAGCGAGGGCTGCCTGCACTGCAGGGCGACGACGTCGTCGACGCGCGGGTCGAGCTCGAAGGTCTCCTCGACCGTGACGACGCGGTCGCGCGGCCTGCCCGCGCCGACGAGCGCACCCAGCAGCGTCGTCTTGCCCGCGTGCGTCGCGCCGGAGACGAGGATGTTGAGCCCTGCCACGACGGATCGCTGCAGGAACGCCGCAGCCTGATGGCTGAGCGTGCCGAGCTCGACGAGCGCCTCGAGCGACGCGAGACGGCGGGAGAACTTGCGGATGTTGATGCTCATCGCGCCGCGCGCGACGTCGCCGGACGCGACGTGGAGCCGCGATCCGTCCGGCAGCGAGGCGTCGACGAACGGCATCGACAGGTCGACGCGCCGACCGGTGGTCGACAGCATGCGCTCGACGAGGTCGCGCGTCTCCTGCGCGGTCAGCCGCACCTCGAGCTCCTCGCTCGCACCGTCGCGAGCGACGAACACGCGTGAGCCCTGGTTGACCCAGAGCTCCTCGATCGCGGGATCGTCGAGGTAGGGCTGCAGCACCCCGTAGCCCGTGATCGCCGCGAGCACCGACCGCGTCGCTGCCTGCTCGTCGTCGAGCAGCGGATGGGCGCCGCCGAGCGCCAGCTCGCTGTAGCGCCGCACGGCGTCGCGCACGTACCGATCGGCGAGGTCGCCGCCGGTGCGCAGGTCGACGCCGTCGCGCCGGACGCGGTCGCGCACCATCTCGGTGATCGCGACGACGGCTCGGCTCATGGCATGGGAGCACAGCACAGCACGCGCGAGCGACGCTGCGCACTCTCCACATCCCGCGCCTGCGGCTCGCTGCCGACTGCCGCTGCTAGCCTCTGCTCGGAGGGCGCGACATGCACGATGGCACCTCGGGTCGCGAGGCACTGGCCGCCCGCATCCGCGACGAGCACCGCCATGGCGATCCGCGCCGCCGAGCAGTCGCCTGGGCCGTCGGCATCGTCGTCGCGGCCGTCGCGATCGTCGCCGCGGTCGTCGTCGTGCAGGTGCTGCCGAGCCCGGAGGATCCCGAGGGGATCGCCACCCCTCGGAACGCCACCGAGGGCTACGGGTTCCTGCTCGAGCCCGCCGATCCTGCCGCCACGCCCGTCGCCGTCACGCTGTACGAGGACTTCCTGTGCTCGTCGTGCCGCGCGTTCCACGAGGAGTCGGGAGCGTTCCTCGCCGAGCAGGTCGCCGCGGGCGCCATCAGCATCGAGTACCGTCCGTTCGCGTTCCTCGTGGCAGCCTCGACCGACGAGTACGCGCAACGCGCCGCCAACGCCGCCGTGTGCGTCGCCGACGCGGCAGGCGTCGACGCGTACGTGACGATGCACGGGCTGCTGCTCGACGAGCAGCCCGCCGAGGGCGGCCCCGGGCTCAGCGACGAACGACTGCTCGAGCTCGCGGCATCCGCTGGCGCCACGGGCATCGACGACTGCGTCGCCGAGCGCACCTTCGAGCCGTGGGTCGAGGAGGCGCTGCAGTCGGGCATCGCCGCCGACGTCAGCGTGACGCCGACCGTGCGCGTCGACGACGTCACCGTCGTGCGCGTGTCCGACGGGCAGGAGTCGGTGCCGGGGCCCGACGAGCTGCAGTTCGCGATCGACGCCGCACAGGGCGGCACGTCGTGACCGTCCCGGCGACGCCGTCGTGGGATGCAGAGCGCACCGGAGCCCCGAAGCGTCCGCAGTTCGCCTCCGGCCTCCCGCCGGAGCAGCTCATCCCCCGGCCGCGACGCGTGCTCGTCGCGTTCGCGCTCGCGCTGGGCGTCGCCGCCGTGTGGATCGCGATCGTCGCGATGGGGGCGCTCGACCTCGACGCCCTGCGGACGTCGCTCGTGGACTCCCTGCCGGAGGATCTGCGCGCCGACTACGACATCGAGCAGCAGGAGCGTGCGGCCACGATCATGCTCGCGGTCGTCGGCGGGCTCGGGCTGGCCGCCGCCGCCCTGCAGGTGCTCGCGATGCGTGCCATCGCGTTCGCGCGCAGCGCGCTGACGCGCGTCGGCCTCGCGGCGGCGACCGCGGTGCAGGTGCCGGTGGTGCTGCTCGCGTGGCTGCTGCGGGGCGAGTCGCCCACGAGCGCAGCCGCGACGGGCGTCGTGCTCGCGTGCTCGACCGTCGCGCTGCTGCTCGTCCTCACGCCTCGAGCGTCGCGATGGCTGCGGCAGGGCGAGGCTGCTCGATCGATCCCGATCGCGCCTGCTGCGCCATGAGCTCCGAGACGATGCGCTCGCAGCTGCGCTCCGCGACGCGACACGCCTGATTCGTCTCGCGGTCGAGCAGCGGGTTCTCGCGCAGCGACCGCCACCTGCGCAGATGCTCGACGGCATCGGCGAGCATCGCGCTGGGCGGCTCGGCGACGTCGAGGCCGAGTCTCTGACCGTGGCCGGCGCCGCGACCGCCGACGAGGCGCTCGAGCTCGTCGATCGCATCGGCGTCGAGCTGGAGCCGACCGCTCGCGATGCGGCCGACGAGCTGCATCTCGGTGAACGCGTGCGCGGAGGCCATGTGCTCCTCCGCGGCGACGAGCAGCGCCTCGGAACCCTGCGTCGGCGTGCTCCTGAGCAGCTGGTGCAGGGCGAGCACGATGGAGTACGCCTTGAGATCCGGCTGGCGCTGCGCGAAGTGCACGTCGATCGTGCGGCGCAGCTCCTCGAGGCCGCTGCGTCGCAGCAGCTCGGCGGCGAGGTCCTCCGCGTCGGAGATCCCACCGCGCACCGCCGCGATCGCGATGCGGATGCCGTACATGCCGAAGCGGTCGACGAGGTCGGCACGGACGCGCCCTGATGGCAGCTCCTCCTCCGCGGCGGTGATGAAGCGCTCCGCGCTCACGAGCAGCTCGCGCGCCTGCTCGGCATCGACGGCCGCGAGCTGCCTGAGCGTGGCGAAGTCCGTCTGCCGCAACGTCATCGCGCCCATGCCCATGAGCCCGGCAACGGGCACGATGGTCTCGCACACGCCCGCGAGCGCCGGATCGTCGCGCAGCCGCTGCACGGCCTCGTTGATGGAGAACATCGCCGTGAGCCGCCCCGCGCCGAGCTCGTCGGCCCGCGACAGCACGGCGATGGCACCCATCGCGGCGCTGCCGTGCCTCGTGCGCTCGTGCAGCGCCTTCATGTACTCGATGTCGGACTCGTGCAGCGACCGCAGCAGGTACACGACCGCGTCGGCGCCCGCCGCACCGTGCTCCGGCAGCAGGAAGCGGTCGGTCTGGCTCGAGATGTCGTGCGACACCGACGCGATGCCCGGCGTGTCGATGAGGGTGATGCCCTGGATGCCCGGCGCAGGCCACGACACGTCGAGCCGTTCGATCTCCTCGGACGAGAGACCGGCGAGGTCGAGCTCGAGGCGATCGGGCTGCCTGCGCGTCGGGATCGAGACGATGTCGCCGCTCACGAGCCTGCCCTGCACGCGCGGGGCACGGCTGTAGTGGTACCAGGTGACGATCCTCGTGCACTCGCGTGCGTCGGTGGGGGCGATGCGCTCGCCGAGCAGGCCGTTGAGCAGCGTCGACTTGCCGGACTTCACCGAGCCGACGAGGGCGACCCGCAGCGGCTCATCGAGCCGCGCCTCGAGCAGCGCGAGCTCGTCGCCGGCGTCGGGCACGAGGGCGTAGAGGTCGCGTGCCTCGGCGAGCAGACGGCGTGCCGACTCGATCGCGTCCCTCACGATGCGCTCCTGGCACGGGCGCCAGCGGCGAGCGCGGTCGGGGCGAGCGCAGCCGTCGCGTGCGACGTCGAGAACGCTGCCGCCTCCTCGCACAGCGCCCGCAGCTCGCCGAGCTCGGCGGCGAGCCGCTCCGCACGGATGGCGCGCTCGGGCTTCGGCATCTCGGTGCCGCGCTGCGCGAGGCGCACCGACTCCGACAGCGACTGCTTGAAGCTCTCCCCCACGGCGACGAAGTGCTCGCGCAGCATGCGCTTCGTGCCGATCGAGCGATCGCGGGCCTCCTTGCCGACCTGGAAGATCGCCTCGTCGATGAGTCGGCGCACCGCTGCCTTCGCCTCGGTGCGTCGCTGCTCGAGGCGCGACTGCGCATCCTGCCGATACGCGAACGTGCCGACGACGAGGCCGGCGGCGAGCGAGAGGGGGTTCACGAGCGCCATGCCCGCGAGCGACGTCATGAGGCCGAACATGAGCACCCCGCCGTACGAGCCCTTGAGGCCGATCATGAGCTTCTTGCCGAAGCCGAGCTGCCCAGAGGAGATGTAGTCGAGGCCGCCGATGGCGCGCAGCGCCTGCTCGGTGCCCGTGAGCGAGAGCGCGGGCACGGCTGCGCGACCGTCGAGCGAGAAGTGGTCGGCGACGACGCCGGCCAGGTGCACGCTTCGCTCGTGCGCCCAGACGAAGTTGTCGGACACCGCCTGCGTCACCGAGTCGGCGAGCCAGGCCCCGATCTGCTCCCACGAACGGCCGGGATCGCTCGAGTCGATGAGTCGCTCCGCCTCCCTGCCAGCCTTGCGCAGGCGGTCGCGCAGGTCGAAGTCGACGTCGGCGATGAGCTCCTCGATGCCGTCCGCGAGGGTCTGCTGCCACCGCGACGAACGCTGCGTCAGCTGCTCCGCCGTCTTCTGCGCGCGCTGCAGGTCGTGGATGACGACGCCGCCGCCCGCGGGGTCCAGGAGCGCATCGAGCTCGCTCTGCGCGACCATCGCGAGCAGCCTGCCGACGGCGACGATCTCCTCGGCGGCGGCGAGCCGGCGCTCGAGGATCACGTCGGCGCGCACGGGGCCGTGCAGATGCGACACGAGCGCGTCGACGCCCGACTCGGCACGGCCCCCGGCCGTCTGCTCGCGCAACGCCAGGCTGTGCAGGAGCGCCGAGGTGGGGATGATGGGCGCGTCGACGCCTGCGCCGGCGAGATGCTCGCGGTCGGCGTCGTGGATGCCTCGCCACTGATGCTGCAGGTCGTGCTTGCTCAGCACGCACGTCACGCGTCCGCACAGCGCGGCGGCCTGCTGCAGGAAGCGCAGCTCGGGATCGGTGAGCTCCTGCGTCGCATCCGAGACCATGACGATCGCGTCGGCCTCCGGCAGGAGGGTGAGGTTGGTGGCGGCGCGCGCCTGCCCGCGGCCCACGCCGGGGGTGTCGACGAGCACGAGCCCGTTCGCGAGCGACGCCCGCGGCAGCGACACCTCGGCGTGGAGGCTGCCGATGGCCGTCGACGCGGCCGTGACATCGGTGACGTGACGTCGGAGCTGGCCGGGGTCGATGGTGGTGCGGATCGTGCGGTCCTCGTCGGCGAGCGTCGTGACGAGCGCGGCCGTGACGTGCTCGCCCCACTGCACCTCGGTGGGCACGGCCGTCGCGACGATGTCGTCGACGGGGCAGATGTCGGCCGCGACCATCGCGTTGACGAGCGAGCTCTTGCCCTGCTTGAACTGGCCGACGACGACGACGCGCACGCTCGCGTCGGCGAGGGTCGTCGAGGCCGCGTCGATGCGGCCGAGGAGATCCGGCCGCACGGTGCTCACGGCGATCTCACGCAGGCGATCGGCGGCGGCGGCGAGCGGCACGGCCGACGCTGCGGGGATGGGTGCGGGCATTCGGGGATTCCTACGGCGCGGAGATGGTGGGTGGCCGCTGCGCGAGGGGCGTCGTCGACGTCGCCCCTCGCGCAGCGGCCGGTGAGCGCTGCGGGCTACTGGCCGAAGCTGTAGTCGTAGCTCGTCTCGACCACCGTGACCGGCGCATCCACGACCGTGGCCGTGGTGTCGCCCTCGTAGTAGTCCCCGTACGTGACCGACTCGTCGACGTAGCTGGCGCCCTCGGTGGTGGAGGTGTCGACGGCCGTGTAGGTGTAGTCGTAGTCGGCGACCGTCGTGGTCGTCGACAGGTCGACGGTGGTGTCGGTCGACAGGTCGACGTCGCCCACCGTCGTCGACAGGTCCGTCGACAGGTCCGTCGACAGGTCGACGTCGCCCACCGTCGTCGACAGGTCGGTCGACAGGTCGACGTCGCCCACCGTCGTCGACAGGTCGGTCGACAGGTCGACGTCGCCCACCGTCACCGAGTTGTCGACTGCGGTGTCGGTCGACAGGTCGACGTCGCCCACCGTGACCGAGTTGTCGATCGCCGTCGCGGTCGCCGTCGTGGTCGACAGGTCGACGTCGCCCACCGAGTTGTCGGTCGACAGGTCGACCGCGATCGTGCCGAACGTCACGGAGTTGTCGGTCGACGTGGTCTCGCTGATCGCCACCGTGTTGCCCGAGTCGGTCGTGCGGGTGTCGGTGTTGCCGATGCCGCCGACGTTCGAGCCCTCCTCGAACAGGTCGCCACCGACCGAGCTGTCCGACGACAGGTCGACCGCGACGTCGCCGACGGTGATCGACTCGTCCGTGACGGTCGAGTTGTCGGAGCTGTCGGAGTTGTCCGTGTCGCCGACCGTGCTCGAGTTGTCGGTGTCGCCGACGGTGCTCGAGCTGTCGGTGTCGCCCACGGTGCTCGAGCTGTCGGTGTCGCCCACCGTGCTCGAGTTGTCGTTGCCCGAGTTGAGGTCCACGTCCACGTCGCCGACCGTGATCGAGTCGTCCGACGAGTTGTCGGTGTCGCCGACGGTGCTTGAGCTGTCGGTGTCGCCCACCGTGCTCGAGTTGTCGGTGTCGCCCACCGTGCTCGAGTTGTCGTTGCCCGAGTTGAGATCCACATCCACGTCGCCGACCGTGATCGAGTCGTCCGACGAGTTGTCGGTGTCGCCGACGGTGCTCGAGTTGTCGTTGCCGGAGTTGAGATCCACGTCGACGTCGCCGACCGTGATCGAGTCGTCGCTGTCGCCGACCGTGCTCGAGTTGTCGTTGCCGGAGTTCTCGGCCTGGTTCTGGTTGCCGCCCACCGTCGTGGAGGCGTCGGTCGAGTTGCCCGAGTTCTCCGCCGAGTTCTGGTTGCCGCCCACCGTCGTGGAGGCGTCGGTCGAGTTGCCCGAGTTCTCCGCCTGGTTCTGGTTGCCGCCGACCGTCGTCGAGCTGTCGGAGCTGTCCGAGCTGTCCGAGTTGTCGGAGTTGTCGTTGCCCGAGTTCTCGGCCTGGTTCTGGTTGCCACCGACCGTCGTCGAGCTGTCCGAGCTGTCCGAGTTGTCGGAGTTGTCCGAGTTGTCGGAGTTGTCCGAGTTGTCGGAGTTGTCCGAGTTGTCGGAGTTGTCCGAGTTGTCGGAGTTGTCGTTGCCCGAGTTCTCGGCGTTGTACTGGTTGCCGCCGACCGAGACCGAGGCGTCCGTCGCATTGCCGGTGTTCTCGGCGTTGTTCTGGTCGCCACCGACCGAGACCGAGTTGTCGTTGCCCGAGTTCCCCGCCTGGTTCTGGTTGCCACCGACGGTGGTGGAGTTGTCGTTGCCGGTGTTCTCGGCCTCGTTGTTGTCGCCACCGACCTTGTCGCCCTCGGCGAGCGCGTCGCCGCCGGCCATGACGCCGCCGTCCTGCACGACCGTCTGGTCGCCACCGAGCACCATGTTGCCGTCGCCCTGGTTCTGGATGATGTCGCGTCCTGCAGCCATCGCCGTGTCGCTCGCCACGATGTTGCCGTCGCCGACCACGAGCGGGTCGTCCGTCGACAGGTCGCCGCCCACGGCGAGTCCGCCCTCGCTCGCGAAGACCTGACGGACCTCGCCCTCCGCCCAGATGTTCTGGAGGATGCCGTGGTTCTCGAAGGTGCTGACGTTCGTGACGAGCTGCTTGATCATCGCGGCAGGCGCGATCGCAGCGGCGGCAGCGCCGCCACCGCCTGCGGCAGCCATCGCGAAGGCGCCGGGCGCCGAGTTCGCGATGAGCGGGGTGATGGCGTCGACGTCGGCGCACGAGACGTCGGCGAGGCCGGCCTCGGCGAGGACGCCCTCGGGGTCGGCGCTGAACGCGTCCGCCCTGGCGGGGTCTGCGAGCAGGTCGAGGATGAACCGCAGCAGCTCGGTGGTCGTGATGGACATGATCGCTCCTTCAAGATCGCGCACCTCGCCGCGAACGCGGCCGGGTGACTAATGCTCACCATATGGATGGCCGCGTCCCCGTCGCCTCGGGGCCGGCACCCCTGATGTCGCCCCGGGAGACCGATCATCCTCATCCCCCACGGCGGACACGGAGTAGGGGATGCATGAGGGGATCGGGTGCGCCGATCCAGCCGCGAGGTCGTGTCCGGGCGGCTCACGCGTCACTAGTGTCGGAGCATCTGACGATGGAGGCGGGTGACGATGGTCGGCATGGAGGTCGGCGCGACGACGGTCCGCCGCAGCCACGCATCAGCCGTGCCCATCGCGCACGGCTCGGCGCCGCGCGACCTGCTGCACCGCATCGCATCCGATGCGCCCTTCGTGCGGTTGCGCGGCGAGCAGCCCGAGCTCGCGCCGGTCGACGAGGTCTACGCCGAGGTGCTCGGGCACGCGATGGGCGATGCCGCCGCAGCGACCGATGCTGACCCCGTCGCGCTCGCCGTGCCCGGATGGTGGCCACCGGGCGCACGGGCGAGGGTCGAGCGGGCGTTGATCGCGCACGGCATCGCGGCGGTGCTCGTGAACGATGCCGAGGCCGCCATCGAGCAGACGCTCGCCGAGGGTGCGACGCTGCCGGACGCGGTCGCGGTGCTGAGCCTGCGCTCGATGCATGCGAGCGTCGTCGTCGTGCGCGACTGCCGCACGCATCCGACCGCGCTGCTGAGCCCCACGCCCGTGCTCGAGGAGGGCGGCCACCTGCTCGACGTCGCCGTGCTGCAGCATGTGCTGCGCGGGCTCGACGACCTCGGCGAGGGCATCGACCGCGAGGAGCCCTCGCTCATCGACGCCGCTCGCGACGCACTCGAGCGTTGCAGGGAGGCGCGCGAGGCGCTCTCGACGAGCGTCGCCGAGTCCATGCGCTCCGAGCCGTTCGGCACGCAGCGGCGCATCCGGCTGCTGCGCAGCGAGCTCGAGGAGCTCGCAGGCGGCTGGACCGACGCGGTGGTCGGGCTCGTGCGCACCGCGCTCGAGCAGGCGCCCGTGCAGGTCGACGCGGTGCTGCTCACGGGCGGGCTCGCGAGCATGCCGGTCGTGAGCCAGCGGCTCTCGGCCGATCTCGGCGTCGAGACGATCGTGCCGGCCGACCCGCAGCGCACGGCGGTGCACGGTGCACCGCTGAGACTGGCCCGGCTCCTGCGCGATGCGCAGGTGCCCAGGTGGCAGCGGTTCGCGCGGCACGCGGCGACGCTCGCGCGCTCGAGCACGCGTCGCGGCGGTGGCCGCCGACGCGGAGGCTCGCAGGCACAGGGCCGGACCGAGCCGTGACGCTCGAGCACGACGCGGGCTCCGGCTCGGAGCATCGCAGCGACGAGCGGCACCGTCTGCTGCTGCACATCGCGGCGTCGAGCCCGCAGAGCGCGGCAGAGCTCTCCACCCGCCTGACCAGGTCGCGGCAGGCGGTGCAGGAGGATCTCGACGCGCTCATGACCGACGGCACCGTGTACCTGCACGATGGCAGCCTGCACACCTCGTCAGGTCCGCGGATCGTCGCCGACGCGTCCCCGGCGCAGCTGCGCGAGCTCTTCGACCAGGTGCTCGCCGAGCTGGGGGCGGGCACGACGTCGCGACCTGCGACGCTCGTGGCCCTCGCCGAGGCAGGCTGCCACGACCAGGCGCTGCTGCGCCTGCTCGTCCGCGCCGCCGGCGACCACCCGGAGGACGCGATGGTGCTCGCGGCGTTGTCGCTCGTCGTGCGCGCTCGCGGTGCGACGGAGGCCGAGCTCGCGCTGCTGCGGGCGGCGGACGCCGCGGGACGAGGACGCTCCGACGCGGTGCTCGCGCTGACGGAGCCGTTGTTCGAGTCGGCGTCCGAGGAGGTCGGCGCCCGCGCGGCGATCCTCGCCGCGGGAGCCCACATGCAGGGCAACCGGCTCGATCAGGCCGCGGCGCTCTTCGAGCACGCCACCCCGGAGCGTGCGGGCACCGGCGCCGTGTGGGCGGTGGTCGCCGCGATCGGCCGCGGGGACCTCGCAGACGCGAGGCGGTGGCGCGCCGCGATGGGCGATGCGTCGCTCACGAGTCGTGGCGCGGGCCTCACGGACCTCGCCGACGGCCTGCTGCTGAGCGTGGAGGGTGCAGGCGACGGCGCGCTCGACGCGTTGGCTCGCGCGGTGTCGACGCTCGCGCCGCTGGGCCGCGACGTCGTCATGCCCGAGACGCCCGCCGCCCTCGCTGCGCTCATCGCGATCGGCAGAGGCGAGCCCGCGGCGGCGGAGATGCTGCTGCAGCGTGCGCTGCGCGCTGGCATGGGCGGGGAGGCGGGCAGGGCGCGCCACCTGCTGCTGAGCTCGTGGTCGCTCATGGTGCAGGGGGGCATGGATGCCGCCGAGGCGCGGCTGCGGGAGCTCGGGGGCCGCGCCGCGCTGTGCGACCGGGATCTGCTGCTGCACTGGTGCCTGCTCGCGGGGATCGCGCGTCGTCGCACGGATGCAGCCGGCATGCGCGACGCGTGGCGCGAGATCCGATCGTTGACGTTCGGGCTCCACATGACGCTCTTCGACCTGCTGCCGCTCGGCGAGATGATGGTCGTCGCCGCACGACTGCGCGACACGGAGCGGCTGCAGCACATGAGCGACTCGGCGACCGCTGCGATGGAGCGCCTGGGCTCGCCCATCGCGTGGTCGGCGCTCGTGAGCTGGCACGGGGTGCAGGCGGCGTTCCAGGCCGAGGACCCTGCCGCGCTCATCCCCCACGCGAACGCGCTCGTGCGTGCGGAGCGCATCAGCCCCTACGCGGCGACGCTCGCGCAGGCGGGGCAGATCTGGCTCGGCGTGCTGCGGCGCGAGGCGGACTTCGACTCGGTCGAGGCGAGCGTGCGTGCGCTCGCGAGCGTCGGGCACGTGTGGGATGCGGCGCGGCTGGCCGGGCAGGCGGCGCTGCAGCATCCCGAGCGGGAGACCGCGCTGTCGATGATGCAGCTCGCCAGGTCGATCAGCAACGAGCACGAACGCGAGGGCGTGCGGGAGGCGACGTCGTCGTCGCTGACGGCGCGCGAGCAGGAGGTCGCGAGGCTCGTGCTGGATGGGCAGGGCTACCGTGCGATCGGCGAGAGGCTGTTCATCTCCCCGAAGACCGTCGAGCATCACGTGGCGCGCATCCGGTCGCGCCTCGGCGCGACGAGTCGCGGCGAGCTGCTCGAGCGCCTGCACGACGTGCTGGGCGGCGGCGAGCGCAGGAGCTGACCGGGCGGCGAGCGGGTGCGGTGCGTTCGCGCGCTATCGGACGCCCTGCTCGCTGCGCAGCAGGCGCGCGACCTCGCCGCGCGACGTGAGCCGCAGCTTGCGGAGGACGTTCGACACGTGCGAGCGCACCGTCGTGATCGACACGATGAGCGACTCGGCGATCTGATTGTTCGAGCGACCGTTCGCGAGGTGCTCGGCGATCTGCCGCTCGCGCGCGGTGAGGAGCGCGAGACGGTCGGGCCCACCGCCTCCCTGCGCCTGGACCTCGCCGGCGAGGAGGCGCTGCGCACGGGGGACGTACGCCGTCGCCCCGATGGTCTCGAGCAGCCGCAGCGCGGAGCGCACGTGCTCGGCGCCGCGAGCGGCCTCTCCGATCTCGGCGAGGAACGCGCCGGCGTCGAGCTGCGTGAGCGCTCGCGGCAGCGGTGGCACCGGCCGGTCGATGGCCACGTCGAAGTGCCAGCGCGCCCCCTCGGCGTCGCCGCGCGCATGCGCGAGCCGGGCGCGGAGCCACGCGAGCGAGCCCCAGTACTCCTGCCACCGCACGCCGCGCCACTGCGCGAGCTGCTCGACGAGCGATGCGGCCTCCTCGACGCGGCCCATTTCGAGCAGCGCGTGCGCGCGATACGTCAGGTAGCCGTGCCTGGTGTTCGTGAGCCCGTCGATCCACGCCTCGGAGGTGACGGCCAGCACGGCTGCGGCGTCGCCACCGGCCCGCGCGACCTCGCACTCGGCGAGCAGCGTCTGATCCGGTGCATACCCCTCCCACCGGATCGAGCGCTGCCTGCGGGCCTGCGCGAGCTGCGCCTCGACGTCTCCCTGCCCCGTCACCGCGGCGATGAAGACGCGCAAGGCCGCCCACGTCACACGCGTCTCGACGTCGAGGGCCATGTACATGTCCTGCTCGGTCGCCGTCATGAGGTCGGACGCCGCACGGTACTCGCCTTCGAGCACGAGGCAGTCGCTCAGGATGAGGCGCGCGGTGCCCGCCGCCCACGGCTCGCCCACGGTCTCCAGCAGGTCGACCCCGCTCTGCGCGAGCATCCGACCGCCGCGGAGGTCGCCGGTGGCGATGGTCGCGCCGGCGACGGCGACGATCGCGTCGACCGTCAGCCGCTGATCCGGCAGACGTCCGATGCGTGCCGTGAGCCCCGGCAGCGCTGCGACGACGCGTTCGACGTCGGCGTCGAGCTGGTCCTGCACCATCGCGTAGCAGTCGAGCACGAGGAGGTGCCCCTCCTGCGCGACGGTGAAGGCCAGGCGCGCGCGCGTCAGCTCGGACGGATCGGCGGGCGCCCGCGCGATGAGCTCCTTCGCACGCGTGATGAGCGGCCGCACCATCGTCCGGTCGCCGGTGCGCATCGTCAGGAGCACGGCCATGAACGCGAAGAAGCCCTGGACGGCGCGGTCGTCGGGCGAGTCGGAGTCCGCGCGCAGCAGCGCGTGCGCGCGGCGCAGCGGCAGCTCGCTGCCCGGCCCGTGCGCGCCGACCACGATCGCGAGGAACTCGTGCAGCGTGCTGGGCGGCAGCCGCTCGATCTCGTCGAGCAGGTCGAGCACGAGGTAGCCGGTCTTCGCCTCGATGTGGGTGAGCGCGAGGTCGACGAGCAGCCTCGATCGATCGTCGGCGTCGGTGGCAGCCTCGAGCGCGTCGCGCAGCACTTCGCTCGCCGCGCCGAGGCTGCCGCCTGCTGCGACCTCCTCGACGTACGCGTCGACCCGCTCGCGCAGCGCGTCGTGCAGTCCGGTCTCGCCGCGCAGCGCGTGGCGCAACGAGATGGGCCCCGCCGTCGCCTCGGCCAGGGCGCGATGGATGGCCTTCGCGCGCTCGGTCGGCACGGTCGTGCCGATGGCGCGGGCGACGAGCGCGTGCCGCGGCATGACGCTCGAGCCGATCCCGGCGACGACGAGCACGTCGGCGTCGACCGCGGCGTCGATGCTGACCGGCTCGCCGAGGACCCTGGCTGCGGTGCCGAGCGCGTCGGGAGTGAGCTCGTGCCCTGCGAGGCACACGATCTCGCAGGTGCGCCTCGTGGCCTCGTCGAGCTGCTCGAACCGATGCAGCAGGAGGTCGGCGCCGTCTGCGGTCGCCCGGAACGGCGCATCCCACACGAGATGCAGCTTCGCGATCTCGCTCTCCGTCAGTGCCGAGAGGATGCTGTCGACGGCGAGGAACGAGCCCTCGGTCTCGGCGAGGATGCGCTCTGCGCTGTGCGTCGAGATGCCCGCCCCGTGCCGTTCGAGCACGAGCGCTGCGATGTCCTCCACCGTGAGCGGACCGAGCTCGTGCAGCGCATCCAGGGGGTCCTCGGCGGCGGCGGCGGCGAGGAACTCGCCGAAGCCGCCGCGCTCGTGCGGGGTGCGCGTGCCGAAGGCGAGGATGACGCCGCTGCGCGTGAGCCGCGGGATCAGGTATCGCAGCACGCGCTGCGATCGCGGGTCGATCCACTGGGCGTCGTCGATGACGATGATGCGCAGCGGCGGCTCGGCACCGCCGACGAGGTGCTGCAGGCACTCGCGTCCGATCGCGAAGGGATCGTCCTGCGGGGAGGGAGCGAGATGCCAGTCGGGGATGCGGGTGCCTGCGACGAAGCGCTCGATGAAGCTGAACGGCTCGTTGCGCTCGATCTCGTCCGCTCGAAGGAACGCCGTGCGCCGCTGGTCGGCGATCCCCGCCTGCACGAGGTCGCGCAGCAGGAACGTCTTGCCTGCACCGGGCAGTCCTGCCACCACGAGCAGGATGCCGTGCTGGTCGACGCCCCGAGCCAACGTGTCGCGAGCGAACCCGCGGTACGCCAGGCGCGGCGATACCGCTGGCTGCAGCGGCGTTGCTGGTACGGCTGACATGAGTCCCTGCGGTGCGGTGAGACGGTCGTGGCTTGGCTGCGATTGTAAATGGAGAATGCTCACTTCTCTAGGGAGAATCTTCTCGACCGCACGGCACGTCGGTCCGATCGCAGGCCGCCGACGCCTCCCGCGATCGCGACATGACACCGTGATCGCCAGTCGCCGGCCGCCAGCGCGACCAGCGGAGGGTGCAGCCGAGCAGCCGCAGCGCAGCGCTGGGCGCTCCGCGAGATGTACCCCGTTCGAGCCGCGCCGTCGTGGCTCGACGTCCTAGCACGAGCGATCCTCATGGCGCATCGGGTCGAGCGCGACGGGCGTCCGCGACTAGCGTCGCGTGCATGAGCACGCAGCACGCACTCGACGTCGGCGCTCACGTCGTCGCGATCCTCGACATCGGCGGCCTCGATCGGCCGTTCGTGCCCCGCGGCACCGCGGGCATCCTCGAGGCGCGGACGTCGGCGGCGACGAGCGTGGTGGTGTTCGACGGCCTGGGGCCCGTCGACGTCGACGACGACGTCGAGATCGCACTCGCGACCGTCGCCGTCTGACGGCGCACGGCACGGCGCCGACCCGACACGGGTGCTCCAGCCCGTCGACGGGTGGGATGAGGGACGACGAAGGTCGGCGACCCGCCGGCCACCGCCCTCCATGACCTCATCGGATCACACGTCGACGCCGGGCGCCTCGTCCTGCACGAACTGCAGCAGCGCAGCGTTGAACTCGTCGGCATGGCTCACGTTCAGGCCATGCGGGGCGTCCTCGATCACGACGAGCTGCGAGTGCGCGATCGCCTCGTGCGTGCGCTTGCCGGAGCCCTCGAACGGCACGGTGCCGTCGCCGTCGCCATGGATGACGAGCGTCGGCACGGTGACCTTCGCGAGGTCGTCGCGGAAGTCGGTGGTCGCCCACGCATCCATCGACGCGACCGCAGCGGTCTGCGACGACTGCTGCGCGAGCGCGATCGCGTCGAGGCGATCCTCCTGCGACACCTTGAGGTCGTCGCCGACCGAGAAGAAGCCGGTGGCGAACTCGTCGAAGAACGCGTCGCGATCCTCCACGAGGCCGCCGCGCAGCTGCCCGTACAGGTCGTCGCCGAGCGGGCCGTCCGGGTTGTCGTCGGTCGTGTGCATGAAGGGCGTCACCGCGGCGGCGAACACGACCGAGCGGATGCGGCTCTCGCCGTGGCGCGCCACGTAGCGTGCGACCTCGCCGCCGCCCATCGAGAAGCCCACGAGGGTCACGTCGGTGAGGTCGTGGCTCGACAGCACCGACTCGAGGTCGTCGGCGAACGTGTCGTAGTCGTAGCCCGTCTCGGGCTTGTCGGACTCGCCGAAGCCGCGCCGGTCGTAGTCGACGACGCGGAAGCCGGCAGCGGTGAGCGCGCGACGCTGCGCCTGCCACGACTCCCCGGACAGAGGCCAGCCGTGGATGAGGACGACGGGGCGGCCGTCGCCACCGGAGTCGGTGATGTGCAGTCGAACGTCGGTCATGATGATGCTCCTTCCGAAGCGGATGGGTCGATGGTCGTTCGGGGTGCGCCACGGCAGGGTTTGCCAGGCACCGGGGCCTTGACGGCGCCGGGCGGTCTCGCTACCGGTACTCGGGGTTCTGGAACCCCCATCTATGGTTGACCCATGAAAGAGGATCCACCCCTTCGCGCGGCTCTGTACTGCCGTATCAGTCAGACGGACGAGGACTTCGACAAGATCGCGTCGCAGCAGCACCGCCTGGAGGCCGAGGCTAGCCGCCAGGGCTATGTCGTCGTCCACGTCTTCACAGACGATGGCATCAGCGCGTACAGTGACACATCCCGCCCGGGGTTCGCGGATCTCCTCGTAGCGATCGAGGACCGCCGCGTCGACGTCGTCCTGGCCACTGAGTCGTCCCGATTCGCCCGGAACGGCGAGGTGGCCTCCGCATTCCTTGGCCTCTGTGCGCGCGCCGGCGTCCGGACGCACACCCTGTCGGAGGGGATGAAGGATGTCAGCGATCCGACAGCCAAGGCGATGTCGGCCATCGGCTTCATCTTCGCTGAGATGGAATCGGCGATGAAAGCATCGCGCGTCCGGGCCCGTAATGCGGAGAACTTCCGCCTCGGAGTGCCCAGAGGTGGACGCCGCGCCTTCGGCTATCAGCAGGACGGACGCACGCGGCACGAGATCGAGGCCCCTCTCATCGCCGACGCCTACGAGAGGATCCTCGCGAAGCGTGCCACCCAGCAATCGATCGCTCGAGAGTGGAATGCTCGGGATCTGCGGACCACTGCGGATCGGCCATGGTCATCCCATGCAGTACGAGATGTGCTCTGTCGACCGATGAATGCCGGGGTCCTCCGCCGCGCGACCAACTGGCATCGCGGCATCAAGAAGCGGGACATCGTCTACGCCTTCGAGGAGTCGTCTGCGATCGAGCCGATTGTCTCCCGTGAGATCTTCGAGCAGTTCATGCAGCTCGTAGGCGATCGACCGCAACGAGTGGGCAGGCCCGCGACGTCGCTACTCAGCGGGATCATGCTCTGTCCCTGCGGTCACACGATGGTGGGTTCGCAGCACGCAAGCGGGCAGCCGATCTACCGATGCGATTCTCGCCGGCACCCAGGAAGGAAGGGTCAGGCAGAGGGGCATGCGATCATCGCGCGGCATCTAGGCGACGATCAGGCCCTCGAGGGCCTCTACTTCGCGCTTTTGGACATGCCGCCACTCGAGTCCGGGGCCGCCGGGGTCGCACCGATCCAGGCTCGCATGGCTGCTCTGAGAGAGGAGACCGCGGAGCTCTCGAGCCGGCTCGCCTTCGTGGGCCTCGATCCCCGACCGATCGAGGCGAGGCTGAGGGAGCTGGACGTCCTGATCCGAGCGGCAGAACTCGAGTTGCAACGCGCGCTCGCTGATGACGCCACCGGTCCCCTTCGCGCCGCTCTAGCGCTCGTCGACACCGACGAGGCCGAGCTGGAGGACGGGTCGACGATCACCTACGTGGATTCCATGACCCGCGCGGCGTTCTTCGCCCGGGAGTTTCGCAACCTCCCGATCGACCTTCAACGAGCCGTGCTGCGCGGCCCGATCGAGATCCGACTGTCACCGAAGGTCAAAGCACCGAAGCCCGGTGCACCCGACCTCCGCCGATACGTCCAACACCGTCGCTTCAGCTTCGCCACCGGCGAGTACAAGGTGTCTCGCCGGCTCGCCGTTGAAACACGAGTGCATGTCACGAGCATCGGCGGGGCCGCACGGTCAGATGCTGCGATCGAAGATGCAACAGAGGAGACAGGAGTGGACGCCGAGGCAGTCGCGTCTGAGGCTCGTTGGGAGGCTGAGAAGCTCCGGTTCTACCACGACGCCTTCCCGAACGACCCCGACGAGGCAGTCGCAACCTACCGTCAGCACTACAAAGTCATGCCCGCACTCATGCGCGTCATGCGCGAACGTGAGATCACGATGCCGAGGGGCTGGGAAGCGCCGCGCGCTCCGATGGACCTCGAGGGCGAGGCACTCCAAGCGTGGGCAGAGGCCACCCTGTCGGAGAGGCAAGAAGGTACTCCCTCCCGGAGGGAAGATCAACAGTGCTCTCCGCAGCCCCCAAGACACCCAACCAAGTCCACTGCAGCACTGCCGACGTCTAGCCCTACCTCGGTCTCGACCGTCGTCGATGCTCTCGTCGGTGCATTCCAGTCGAAGCGTGGGCATCGGAGGGAGATCAAGTGGCCACCGTTCGAGATGGTGTTCATGGGCCGGTACTTCGGTGACTTGAGCGGGGCGCTCTCGTCCCTCTCCCATCGTGCGCTAGGCGATCTCTGGAAGGCAGGCGACGAGCTGCCGACGGTCGAGGTGCTCGAGCAAGCGCTCCTCGAGATCACGCTCACCCGCGCGGAGATCGAGTCTGACTACGAGGCGGGGACGAACGGCCGTGGTAAGGCTGCCGGGCTTCGCGAGCGCGAAGTCGAGAACCTTGCTCGGGGCGTCGCGGACTTCGTCAACTACACCCACGACGCTGATTTGCGGCGGCGCATGTCGGAGGGTGGTCGAGCGGGGGGCTCCAAGCGCAAGTGGGAGCCCTGGATGCTTGACGATGTCGTTGGGCGTCCCGTCAAGGAGCAGTCGAGGGAGACCGGCATTCCCGAGCGAAGCGTCGTGAGCCTCCGCGCTGAGCGGCTCCGTGTCGGCGACCCCATCTAGTAGCAGCAGTTCGAGGACCGATGTGCCTCGACTGGTCTCCACACCCGAGCGAGCGGTGTTCGTTCGAGTTTCGCTGCTCCTGACTGAGAGAACTCGACCGGAAGGCCCTGCTCTGCTTGAGCCTCGGCGCTCGCGATCACGACCATCGAGCTAGCACCGCCGCTGCGAGGGCGATTGCGGCGGCGATGAGCCCCACGTTCCCGAACGAGCCGACGCCGAGCACGGCGACTGGAGCGAGAGCCGGGCCCAGAGCAGCGACCATCGTGATGGGCGCAGCGAAGACGCCGTTGATGGAGCCGTAGTTGCGGGTGCCCCATCGGTCAGCGACGGCAGAGCCCTGCACGAGGGTCTGGGCACCGCGGACGGCGCCAGCGCCGATGCCAATCGCGACGAGCAGCCACGGCGGTCCGGGCACCAGGGCGAGTAGTGCGAGCATCACGGCGCTGAGTGCTGCGGTGGCGGCCAGCGGGACCCATGGCGCTGCGCCGTGTGGGAGGGCGATGTAGAGCAGTCGGCCAATGACCTGACCAGCGCCGAGCAGTCCGAGGGCCCATGCGGCGAGCTCGTACGTCACGCCCTTCTCGGTGAACAGCGGGATGATTGCCAAGGTCACGGCGTACAACGCCGCGGCGAGCGCGACCATCGCCAGCTCGAGCATCCAGAACCGCCTCGTGCGCAGCACGGACCGCACCGTATGCGCCGGCTCGTCGGCGCCGACCTGCTCGTGCGGTGGCCATCCGCGTTCGATGGTGAGGGCGTGCAACGGCACGGTCGTGACAAGCAAGACCCCGGCGAGGATCAGGAACATGGTGCGCCAGTCGGTGACGCCGAGGAGTCCGGCGACGATCGGCGCGAACACCGTGGACGCGAGGCCGCCAGCGAGCGTGAGGATCGTCATCGCCGCCCGGCGACGGTCTCCGTGTCGGCGGGCGATGATCGTGAACGCCGCTTGGTAGAGCACGGCGGACTGCGCCAGGCCGCAGACGATCCAGCCGGCGGTGAAGACGACGAGGTTCGGTGCGAGCGCGACGACCACGAGCCCAACGGAGCCGACGACCCCGCCGAGCACCATGATGAGGCGCGGGTTGCGCTCGTCGAGCCATCGCCCTACGGGGATGCCGGCGATCGCGGATGCGATGAGCCCGCACGCGAAGGAGAGCGTGATGGCGGCGAGCGACCAGCCGGTGGTCTCTGCGATCTTCGGAGCGGCGACGATCAGCGCGTAGTAGAGGATGCCCCAGCTGATGACCTGGCCGACGGACAGCGCGGCGAGGCGGCCGCCGAGGCGCGGCGCGGCGACCTCGCCGACTGCAGAGCGCATCGGCGGCAGCGTCAGAGGGACTTGAGTGCGTTGGCCGCGTGCTCCAACGCACCGTCGGCGATGGCGTAGTACGCCCACTTCCCGCGCTGCTCGCGGGTGACGAACCCGGCGGTGGCGAGGATCTTCATGTGGTGGGACACGGTCCCCTGCGACAGTTCTACGGGGTCGGTGAGGTCGCAGATGCACGCCTCCCCGCCCTCGCTCGAGGCAATGAGCGACAGCAGTCGCATCCGGGTCGGATCGCCGAGCGCCTTGAACACGCTCGCGAGATGCTCGGCCTGCGCGGCATCGAGCGCAGTCTCGGGCGTCGTGCTGCAGCATGCGGCCGACGTCGACGCGGGAGCGAGGGTCATGCCGCCATCTTGCCATACGCATTGACAACCGTCGATGGGTGTCGCAGCATTGACGCATCGATGTTCTTCGATCCTAGGAGTGGCATGTCGAACCTTCCCGTCCTCGTCGTCGGTGCCGGCCCGCAGGGTTTGGCGGCGGCAGCGCAGCTGCTCGAGCGCGGTCTCGAGCCGCTCGTGCTCGAGCGAGGCGCAACTGCGGGCGCGGCAGTGGCCGAGTGGGGTCACGTGCGACTGTTCTCGGCCTGGCCGGAGCTCATCGATGCCGCGTCGCGGCGTCTGCTCGAGCCGACCGGGTGGGTCGCACCCGCGAGCGGCTACCCGACCGGTGCCGAGTGGGTCGAGCAGTATCTGCAGCCGCTCGCGGCCGTGCTCGGGGATCGCGTGCGGGTCGGTGTCGAGGTGACGAGCATCACGCGCCGCGGCCGCGACAAGGTCGTCGACGGCGGCCGCGCCGAGCAGCCCTTCGTGGTGCGAACGGTCCACGCGGAGGGACGCGAGGAGCGCATCGAGGCACTGGCGGTCGTGGACGCCAGCGGCACCTGGTCGACACCCGCACCCGCCGGAGCGGATGGAGTGCCGGCGATTGGCGAGCGCGCAGCCGCCGACCGGGTCTCGTACCGGATTCCCGATGACGTGGATGCGTTCGCGGGTCAGCACGTGGTGGTTGTGGGGGCCGGGCACTCGGCGACCCATGCGGTGCTGCGCCTGTCGGAGCTCGCGCGTCGCGAGCCGACAACGCGCGTGACGTGGGTGCTGCGCCGTGCGGCAGCGGCAGCCGTCTTCGGTGGTGGTGCCGGCGACGAGCTGCCGGAGCGGGCCGTGCTCGGTGGCAAGGCGCGCCGCGCGGTCGACTCCGGCCGCGTGACGGTGGCGACCGGGTTCCGCGTTAGCGAGATCCACGCGGGCACGGACGGCGCGACGGTCGTCGCCGACGATGGGCGGACGCTCGAGGGCGTTGCGCACGTGTTCGCACTCACCGGGTTCCGCCCCGACGTGTCGATCCTGACGGAGCTGCGGATCTCCCTCGACCCGGCGCTCGATGCGGTCGCGGGCATCGCCGCGGAGATCGACCCGAATCTGCACTCCTGCGGCTCTGTCGGCGCGACCGGTGCCGCCGAGCTCGCGCAGCCGGAACCGGGCCTGTTCATCGTCGGCGCGAAGTCGTACGGTCGCGCGCCGACGTTCCTCGCGCTCACCGGCTACGAGCAGGTCCGCAGCGTCGCCGCACACCTCGCAGGCGACCATGAGGCGGCGGCACGCAACGAGCTCGTCCTGCCCGACACGGGCGTATGCGGTGGCAGCGGCGACTTCGACGCACCCGCCGGCGGCAGCTGCTGCGCGCCTGCGCTGATCCAGATCGGCCGAGCACCCGCGGGAGCGTCCGTCTAGACCGGCGCGAGCCGATCGGCGAGGACGTCGACGCGGGCGGCGATGTCCTCGAACGCAGCGTCGTAGGCCGCATTCGTACCGACCGTGCCGGGCGCAGGCACCGACCAGTGCAGGGCACCGCGGCCGGCGAGCGACTCGTGCGCTGTGTCGCACACGGTCACGACGAAGTCCGTCTCCAAGGAGACGTCTTGGATGTGCTGCGGCGTCGCGCCCGCCAAGGGAAGGCCGTGGCGCTCAGCCGTGGCGATAGCACCGGCTGCGATGCGCTCGGCGGGCTTGATACCGGCCGAGGCGGCAGGGATGTTGCTGCGCTGCTGCCAGAGCGCGGCGGCAAGCTGCGAGCGGGCGGAGTTGCCGGTGCAGACGAACAGCACTCGCCGGGCCGCGGCCGTCGCGGACGGGCCGAGCCCTTCAGTAGCCACCCGCGTGAGGTGTACGTAGCTGCGACGCCTGTCGCCCTCGGAGCGGGTGCGCACGATCATGCCCTCCCGCTCGAGCACGCCGAGATGGTGTGCGATCAGGTTCGAGGCCATACCCAACTGGTCCTGCAGCTCGCGCGGCGACAGATCGCTCAGCGTGAGCAGGTCCACGATGCGCAGCCGGGCGGGGTCGGCGAGTGCTGCATGTCGCGCAGCGCGCACTTCCAGGTCAGTTCGCTCACTGTTCATTGACTCAATCTTGACTGAGCGAAGCGAAGTCGTCAAGATGTGAACGCAAAGAGACCCGGTCACGAACGAGCGGGATCGCGAGAGACACCAACCCGGGACGCGCAGCGAGCGCGACTCGATCACAACGAAGAGAGGTTCCGATGTCGAACAAGCCCACCGTGCTGTTCGTCTGCGTCCACAACGCGGGCCGTTCCCAGATGGCCGCTGGCTTCATGAGCGACCTCTCCGACGGTGCCGTCGAGGTGCTCTCCGCAGGCAGCGAGCCGAAGGACCAGATCAACCCGATCGCCATCGAGGCCATGGCAGAGATCGGCATCGACATCGCCGACAACGTGCCCAAGATCCTCACCGTCGACGCGGTCCGCGAGTCGGACGCGGTCATCACGATGGGCTGCGGCGACGCATGCCCGATCTTCCCCGGCAAGCGCTACGAGGACTGGGCGCTCGAGGACCCGGCCGGCAAGGACATCGACACCGTGCGTCGCGTCCGCGACGACATCCGCGGCCGCGTCGAGCAGCTGCTCTCCGAGCTGCTCCCCGCGAGGGCGTGACATGAGCCTCGACGTCAGCGGCCGCCGCGGCCTGCCCGGGCTCGACTACCCCGAGCGGTTCCTCCACACGCTCTCCGACGACCTCGGCGAGCGCTTCTCCGGCGTCTTCGCCCACGAGACCATCGAGCGCTACGTGCTCGAGTCGTACGCGGCACTGCTGCGCACCTCCTCCGTGAAGGCGCACCTCGCCACCAGGGTCACCAGATTCGCGACCGACCGCCTCACCGCCCTCGCCGAGGCCAAGGGCGCGGCGCCGAGCGACCGACCCAGCGTGCTGTTCGTCTGCGTGCAGAACGCCGGCCGCTCGCAGATGGCAGCCGCGATCGCCCACGAGCGCTCCGGCGGTCGACTGCAGGTCCGCTCCGCGGGCTCCATGCCCGCCGACGAGCTGAACCCCGCCGTGGTCGCATCGCTCGGAGAGATCGGCCTCGACCTCGAGGACGCGTTCCCCAAGCCACTCACCGACGACGTCGTGCGCGCAGCCGACGTCGTCGTCACGATGGGCTGCGGCGACGCATGCCCGATCTACCCCGGCAAGCGCTACGAGGACTGGCAGCTCGACGACCCCGAGCACATGTCCATCGACGAGGTGCGCCGCATCCGTGCCGAGATCACCGACCACGTCGACGCACTCCTCCGCAGCCTCGAGGTGGACGCGTGACCGTCGAGAACGTCGTCGTGGTCGGCTCCGGCCCCGCCGGTTACACCGCCGCGATCTACCTCGCCCGGGCGGGACTCGCACCGGTCGTCCTCGCGAGTTCCGTCGAACCCGGCGGCGCCCTCGTCAACACCACCGAGGTCGAGAACTTCCCCGGCTTCGAGGACGGCATCATGGGCCCCCAGCTCATGGAGCAGATGCGGAACCAAGCCGAGCGCTTCGGCGCACGCATCGTCTACGACGACGCCACCTCCGTGTCGCTCGTCGGCGCAGTCAAGACAGTCTCGACCGCGACCGAGCAGTACGAGACGCACGCCGTCGTCCTGGCGATGGGATCCGCCTACCGCAAGCTCTCGGTGCCCGGCGAGGAGCGACTCACCGGCCACGGCGTCTCATGGTGCGCCACATGCGACGGGTTCTTCTTCCGCGACAAGGACATCGCAGTCGTCGGCGGCGGTGACTCCGCGATCGAGGAGGCGACCTTCCTCACGCGCTTCGCACGCAGCGTGACCCTCGTCCACCGCCGCGACGAGTTCCGCGCATCGAAGATCATGCAGGAGCGTGCACTCGGCGACGCCAAGATCGCACCGCGGTGGAACGCCGAGGTCGTCAGCATCGAGGGTGTCGACGCCGTCCAGCGAGTGCTGCTGCGCGACACGGCGACGGGAGCCGAAAGCAGCCTCGACGTGCAAGGCCTCTTCATCGCCATCGGTCATGACCCGCGCAGCGACCTCGTCGCTGGCCAGGTCGAGCTCGACGCGAACGGCTACGTGCTCGTCGATCACCCCACCACAGCCACGAACGTCCCTGGCGTCTTCGCATGCGGCGACCTCGTCGACAAGCGATACCGCCAAGCCATCACCGCCGCCGGCACAGGATGTGCGGCTGCCCTCGACGCCGAGCACTACCTCACCGCTCACGCGCTCTCCCGAACCACTGAGGTCAGCGCCGCGACCCACTGACCGCACCACCCCGGAAGCGCCAGGACGGAGTCGAGGATGGGGCGCGGCGCACAACTTCGCCCCGCGTCGGAAGCGTCAGCCGATCGCATGAGCCGCGGAAGGCCAAGGTGCAGCGCCAACGGCCACAGCGCAGTTACACCACCTCGGTCCACGTAGCGCGTTTCCGGTTCCTCAGCCCCTCGTCACGATACGGAACACCATGCGCCCCACCTCCCTGCGCACCGAGCTGCGCGTGGCGTTCGCCGAACTGCTCGGAACCGGCGCGCTCGTGCTTGCCGTCGTCGGGTCCGGCATCGCCGCCTCTCGGCTCTCACCCTCGGATGTCGGGCTCCAGCTGCTCGAGAACGCGATCGCCACCGCACTCGCCCTCGCAGTGCTGATCCTCATCCTCGGACCTGTCTCAGGTGCGCACTTGAACCCCGTCGTTACCGTCGTCGATACGCTCGGCGCCGCACGTACCCGCCACGGGGTGCAACGCGCCGTCATGGTCATCGCGGCGCAGATCCTCGGCGCGATCGGCGGAGCACTGCTCGCGAACGTCCTCTTCGACGTCCCCGCCGCCTTGTCCACGACGAGCCGCGGCGGCGTGGGCGTGCTGCTGGCGGAGGTAGTCGCGACGACGGGCCTCGTGCTCGTCATCGCCGCGCTCGTGCGCACCGGCCGCACTGCACACGCACCCTGGGCGGTCGCCGCGTACATCGGCGCCGCGTACTGGTTCACCAGCTCGACCTCGTTCGCGAACCCCGCCGTCACCATCGGCCGCATGTTCTCCGACACCTTCGCTGGCATCGCACCTGGGTCGGTGCTGCCGTTCATCGGCGCGCAGATCCTCGGCGCGGCCGTCGGCGCCGGCCTCGCCGTGCTGCTGTTCCCGCAGCGCACCCCCACTCGTGCGGCGGCATTCGCCGAACCGCACCCGACCCACCCCTGAACGGGACGCCACCGCGCCTGCAGTCGCCTTCGGCGGCAGCGACGCCGGGATCTGCGCACCACTGCGCATAGGCGAGCTCAACCCGTCCATCCTCGCGAACTTTTCGAGATGAGTCGCGCCAACGACCTTCGACTTATCGAGAGAACTCGGTGAAGGTGTGGGCCCCCACGGCACTATGCAAGGGGTGTAGCAACTCACGGGTCTGCGGGCGATCTCGGGGTGCCGGCATCGGCTTCAGCACGCGCTGCTGCGAGGTAGCGATAGACCGTTGGCACGGATGTCTTCAGCACGCTCGCGATGTCGACCACACGGTCACCGTCGTCCGCCATCTGCACCGCCAGGCGCGCTTGGCGGGTCGTCAGCGCTCGCGGCCGGCCGCCCTTGATTCCCCGCTCGGCCTTCGACGCCAGCGCATGTCTGGTGCGCTCGAGGGCAAAGTCTCGCTCGAGGTTCGCAAGGATCGCCAGCATGCCCAGCATGGCTCGCCCAGTCGGGGTCGTCGTGTCGAGCCCGTCGCTCAGCGCTTTGAGTTGCACTCCTCGCTCGGTCAGCGCTTGGAGCGTCGTGATGACATGGCCCGCGTTACGACCAAGCCGGTCCAGCTTCCAGACGACGAGCGTGTCCCCGTCCTGCAGGTGTTGCAGCATCCGGTCGAAACCCGGTCGCGACACCGTCGAGCCACTGATGCCTGCATCCTCGAAGATGTCACGCGGCTGCACGCCGGCGGCCTCCAACGCCTCGAGCTGCGGAGTGGTGTCCTGTCCCTTCGTGCTCACACGTGCGTAGCCGACCAAGCGACCAGTCTGTCCAGTCATCATTCCTCAGTTCTCGAAACAAGCGTCTCGAAACAGTCTCACGCTGGAGGCAACCGAAGTCAACTTCTGAGATGGCGCACCGACTCACCGCGCGGCCACGTCAGAGGTCTCAGTCCGAGATCGTTTCTGAGAACCGCTGCAGGACAGCGCCAGTCCGGACTTCTCGCGGGTCCCATCGACCTAGTCGTCGGCTTGCGTCGCCGCCCTACGCCCCCGGGAGCGGGACTCCGTCTGCGACTCGCTGCCGATGTGGACGCGGTGGGGAAAGGTTGACGTGGCGGAGAGGGGGATAGAGTTCCGCAATCGCATCAGGAGAAGTGCGGCCCGAGAATTCTCATGGGTCCCATCTGACAAGTACGAAGGTCCTTCCGCCCGTACCATGGCCGGCACACCGGTGACGGTGCTTACCCCGTGATTGATCGCGAGTGCGGCCACGACCAGCGCGCGAGCTCCTTACGGCTGGGGTTGGGCACGCAGGCCTCGTACCTCAGGGCTCGATTGCAGCTCAAAGTTGTCGATGAGGCACGCAAGTAGGGTCACGACCGGCTCCATCAGCATGGCGTTCATGGCGAAGCTCGACGTGGTGTGCCACATGGCTCCGACCCCGTCATCGTCGCCAAGGTAGCGGCGTTCGAGAATCGTGTGCTGCATGACCTGGTTGCCGTGAGCCATGCTGCTACAAATCGACCACGCGACAAGCGGACCGTAGCCGACGAAGCTGCCGAAGCGCCGCTCAACGTGTAGGAGGACATCAGTCATTCTGGGCTCGTCGCGGTCGAGATTCTTCTGGCGGAGACCGGGCCCGCTGTCCTTGATTTGGTCGTGCCTGCGTCGGATGCGCTCAAGGTTCACGGGCGGACGCCCCAACTTCTTGGCGACGTCCGCGACCTTGAGGTGCTCGTGCCACCCCATGTGCACTGCGCGAAAGATCCGTGCGTCGCGAGTTCCGGGGTCGAGCGCCCAGATGCCAAGCGCACACGCTTCAATCGCCGCACGGATCAGCGCGTAGTTGCCGACGAGCGGAAGCCCGGTCGCCAGCACGGTATGCAAAGTCCGCAGGTTGTCGGTAGCGGCACCGATGTAGTTACGTGCCCGATACTCCAACGGTTGACGCAGAACCAAACGGCGTTCGATCGCAAGAGAGCTGTTCGGATGCACCTCGATAGATTCGAAAGGTGTCTGAAGACCGCCCACCTCCCGGAAGAACGCCTCCAACCGCTCGAGATCTGCGGCTTCATGCTCCTCGGGGATGACACTGTCGTGTGCATCTGTCATCAGCCCGACCCTTCTGTCAACGCTCTGACTAACCACTAGTCGCCCTGCTGCTCCTCCCTCGCGGCGATCACCATGCCTGCGATCTCCTCCGCTATGTCGCCGATCTCGGTGCTACTGGTGGAGCGGGCGAACTTGTCGGCCAACGATGGACTCGCGGCAGCGACCGCGGCGCGGTTGACCTCGTGCCAGATCGGCAGAAGGTTCTGCTCGCCGCCGACCGACAACGTGACGATCCCGTCGAGCTCGTACTGAGGCCAGCCTTTTGAGAAGTAGGACGGGCTCAGCACGACAGCAGCGAATCGACTGCTGCGGATGCCCCGGTCGATCTGCCTCCGCAGCGAGTCTCCAATCCGTAGCTCTGCACTATCTAGCCACACGGTCACCCCACGATCTTGCAGCGCTTGCGCAAGCGGAACAGCGACGGCTGCCTTGTCCTCGCTGGCGTGTGAGAGGAATACGTCCCAGGTCCGGCCGTCCAGGACATCCGGCGACTCCGGCGGGACCGGGCGCCGAACAGCCACCTGACCGGCTACGGCTGGTGCGGAAGGCGTCCTGTAGACGGGAAGGTCGCCGCGCGGCGGCGGCTCGACCGAGACGGTCGCGTGGATTCGGCCGGCCCTGCCACCCAGGTCGATTGCCAGGATCCAATGGCCACTTGACGGCACTGGGATGCGCGCAGGACTGCGTTTGACGTTCCCACCCTTGTAGCTGATGCGACCGCCCTTACCTGCCGCGTATGTGCGGTAGTTGGACGCGTTCATCAGGAGGACGTTGGCCGCGTTGCGCAACTCAACGACGACTGTCGAACCCTTCTTCAGCTGACCCAAGTCCTTCTTCACGTGTTCCACGAGCGAATCCTACGAGCGACGCCTGACACCCGGCGTGGTCGCTGGTGCCACGAAACGGACGCCCTGCTACCTGACACATCCGATTTATCTCGGCGGTGACTGCCCGCCGCTCGACAGGGTCCATCGACTTCGTAAGTACCCGTTTCATGTGGTCAGAGAATCGCGCTCGACCGCCGGCGACGGTCTCATGACTGCGACTTCCGCCCCACGCGTCACTCAAGCTCGGCGTCATCCTCCGAAGCCTCAGCAAGGGGAGAAAACGCGACTAGCTCTTCGTCAGGGTCGGCATCAAACTCGGGGACCGTGGACACCGCCGTGACCGGTGAATGCGCTGGGCGGGCCCAGATCACTACTGCGATCGCGGCAAGCTCGGCTGCGCGGGCTCTGATCGCGGCCGGAACCCACAGCTGACCGTGGTCCGTGAGGTCTGGCCGGAAGGTCGCCAGATTTTGGGTGAGTTTGTACTGGCTGTCCCCGTAGATCGGGACCTTGTCTCGGTAGCGCTTCGTCCCCAACTTCGAGTTCTCAACGGGCGTCACGATGGTCAGGTTGCCAAGAGTGTGCAGCCACTCAGCCTGGACTTCTCCTAGCTCGAGGCCGACTTCGGACAAGTCGCTGCTCCAGGCCGGCACCTCCTTGGATTGCGGGAGGACATGCTCGATCGAATCGTCAGTGTCGTCGTAGTTGAGCACGGTGTTCGGGGCGAGATGATGGTCAAGACTGGACAGAACTAGGATCCGCTGCAGCGTCTTTTGGTTGTGATAGAAGTCTGCGCGCTCAATCCCTATCGCTACAGCCTCGTCGGAAGGCCAATCTTTCGCGTTGAAGGTAAGGCTTGTGACGAGTCGCTCAAGCCGATCTTCGATGTGCGCCAGTTCCCCATGCATCCTGGCCAGCGCCGAACCGAACATTGAGGTCAAGTTGTTGGTCGGCAAACCCGCAAGGAACCTCCGCACGAGAAAACTCTCGATCCACGCGATACCTTGCACAATCTGGGCGTTGTTCAGGTGTCCCTGATGCCGCTGTTCGAGCAACCACAGAGCGACAGGGTAAGCCGTGAGTCCGCCAGCGCGCGTCAGGCGAGAGAAAGCTTCCCTTAGCGTCGGGTCGGATTCCTTTGCCGGGTGGATGATCGCGCTGTAATAGGCGGACTTCCGCGCAAGGCCAGCAAGGTAGGCCTCTGCAACGTCAGGAGTGCCACCTTCCAATCGTAGCTCTGACTGCACGGTGTGATAGGTCCGCTTTTGCGGAATGCTGGTTCCCCGGCTCACCACGTCAGCCCAGATCAACCCCTGAACCTCCTCGGGGCGATGGAGATTGCCCTCGATTACGCTCCAATGTTGAGCTAGCGCTTCATCAGCACGTGACCGGAGCGCCATGAAGATGTAGTTGCGAAGCAAATCGAGCTGAGTGAGCGGCCTACCCTTCGCGTTAAGCGACTCGAAAATGGCGTTGACGTCGTCGAGGTTCGCTGTCTCGATCGTGATCAGCGTCAGTCGCCGGGTGATGACTTCCTCGAGGACTTCGAAGTCGAGCGGGAACAGATGCGTGAACCTCGCGAGCTGCGGTGCGCGCTCAGGAACAACCTTCTGCCGTCGGAGTTCCGTGTTGAAGAACTTGTACGCAGCCAGGATCCTCTTTGAGTCGACGTCATCGAGCCCAAGGGACTCTCCGCTAAGAGCGCCCAGCCCATCGTGATCGACCACCGCTTGGAAGGCACGACGGTCCGTGGCGAGCGGCACCACCCGGAGTCGATCGCTCCCGGTCTCGTCTTCGTTTTCGAGGTATCGACGGCCGAATCGGCGACGAACCGCCTCCGCCCGCTCAGCGTCGTCAGGGGACTTTGCGGACCCGCGAACTTCGGCGCGAGCGCGAACATCTCGAAGCGCGCAGAGCAGCAGCAGGATGGTGGTGATGCGCTGCTGACCGTCGATCACCTCTGACTTCGGCACTCCAAGCGCGCTCGGGCCAGCCAGGACGACAGTGCCGAGATAGTGGCCAGCGATGTGGAGCAGCCGTTGCTCGCGATCTGGCTCTCCCCAGATGGCCTTGATCTTCTCGTACTGCGCGAGCACATCAAGCCATAGCGCCTCCCGCTGCTCCTTCTCCCAGGAGTACGGCCTTTGGAAGGGCGGAATGCGGTACTGGCGCGGCCCCTTGATGAGCCCCAGGAAGTCCGTCTTCTTGCTGTCCACGCTGTCTCCGACCGTCTCGTGCCACGAGCGTAGCCAAGTCGGACTGGCGATGCGGGGGATCCCGCCCTAAGTCCGGCGAGGCAACAGAAGGCTTTCGGGTGCGTCTGTCACGAAGCGCCGCCCCGCAGATCCGCCTCGGTACGCGACCGGATCTCCTCGCCATAGTCGTGCTGGCTGCGCATGGATGTCCGAAGGCGAGAGAGGGAGTCGCGCACCTCTCGGCGGATCCGTAGCTCGTCGTGGCCCGCGAACGCGAGGCGGGTCCGTCGGGCCTCGTCAATCAGCTCCGTCGGGATGTTCTCAAAGCGAGAAACGTCGACCACGAGAGGAAGATTTTCGGCCCCGTCGTCTGCGCGCCTCCTCAGCGGCCCTAGGCGGAGCAACTGCGACAGGTAATCGGGACTCAGCACTGGCGACTGCGGAGCCGTCCGGCCCAGCTGTTCTCCCAGCCACGCATTAAGCCGGAAGGCGGTGCGGTCTAGCGTCAACCACCAGTGCTCATGCCCAAGCGCGCCCCTCGATTCACTGCGAAGTTGAATAACCCCGACTACATTTTCGACGTCGTGCGCCGCCAAGCGATCAAGAACGTTCTCAGTGCGTCGGCCGCGTCGACTTCGCGACTTGCTCCGGAAGAGCTCCTGCACGGCACCGCGTAGGGCGACGTCGGCTTTTTCGGCAATTTGGTCTAGATCAAAGCGCTTGACCTTGAAAAATGCCTCAAGATACTCCTTGAGATCGCGCTCAGGATCGATATCGCCTCGAAACTCATGAAGCCAGTCGCTGAAGGCACGCTCGTCGCGTCCAGACAACATGTAGGCGCCGTAAATGTACGGCGGTTCCCCGTCCCACTCCCCCTTGCTCGTCACGTAGGCTCGGCTCCGCTCAAGATGGAAGCGCAGCTCTTCGATCACCCCCGCTGTGACGAAGAGTTCGACGCCCGACGAGTAGGCGGCCTCGAGGAGGACCGTTTGATGACGCTGATGAGGATCGTCGATCAGCGTCTCCGCAACGAGCGGTAGCACTGTCGACGTATCAAGCCAGATCTTCGCGTGGCTAAAGACGTTAGACATCGCCTTCTGAACGTCTGGTGTCTGCTGAAGGAAGGCAAGCAACGTATACGCGTCAAGAACGCGAACCAAGTGCGCCCTTGTCCGCTCGGACGGCTCAGCCAGGACCTCGGTGATGGCTTGCGCCGCCGACGACGTCGATAGGGTCAGGTCTGGGTCGATCAACTCGAGTTGATTCGCGACCTCGAGGGTTAGGACCCCGAGAGCGTTCGACCCTTCGACAACCCCCGCGAAAGCCTCGCCAGCCCGCAAGAGAATTGCTTCGAGTGCGAGCCTCAGCTTAACGCCCTCCGCTTGGAGTCGGGGCCAGTCCGCGTCAAGTCCCTCATCATGGTTGAAAGCCGCGGCAGCTAGATCTTCTTCTAGAGAGCGCTGATCAAGAAGGTACTCGGCAGCGGCCGAGCTCCAAGCATCTGCCGCCTCGAAGCTCAAGTGATACTCGCCGCTATCACCCCTCTTCTTGACTGGCCCGTGCTTCTTGGACAACCTCGTTAGCGCGCTGACGGTGAGTGCAAGTACCTGCTGCGGGTTCCCGTGCGGCGTTATGACCCTCACTCGTTCGACGATCTCGTCCTCGGTCATCGTGTTGTCCTGGTCGCTGTCAACGAGGACTGAACGGACCATCGCATCGAAGGAAGTCTTGGTCAGATTTCTGTCGCCAGCCCGGTCGGCAGCGTTCAGGGCTAGGTGAACAAGCGCCACCTTGCCTTCGTCACTGGTGAGTGGTCCGCCCACTGCAGTCGCGATCTTGCGGCTCGAGACAATCGGATCGACGATACGGCGCGCTAGCTCGATCGACGCGGTCTCACGTTCAGGACGGCTTAGTTCACGTTCGCAGAACCACTCTCGATCACGAAAATCGAGATTGACCCCGTAAGAATCCCAGGCGTGCGCGCGAAGCTCATCGATCTTCGACGTGATCTGCTGACTCGTACAGTAGATCAATCGACCATAACCAAGCTCGTTGTCTGAAATCGTTTTCAGAGTGGCTCGAACCTTCGCGTCCCAATTTACCGATACCGAGTATTGGAAACCAGTTCGTGAGACTCCCGCGACGCTGAACAATTCGCCGTCGCGTCCCTTATCGCCCGAACCCGAGGCCATCGTTCGAAGTGCCGGGTAGTCCGGAGCAAGGAACTCAGAGCAGAACCGTTCGAATTGCAACCAATCACCGGGCCCAAGCTGTTCAAGGGCGAAGCGGAGGCGCTCGTGCGTCATATGAGCAGGTTACGGGCCTGCGGGCGCCAACGGGCTCGGGGGCGCGAACTAGTGGCGTCTATACTCGGGGTTCTGGAACCCCCACCGGGAGCCCTGCTCCCAGGCGCCTGGCAGGTTGCCCTCGGCGGGGATGCCGCCGACGTCGCGCAGCAGCCCTGCCATGTGCATGAGGTTCCACGCCATGAAGGTGATGTTCTTCTTCGTGAAGTCGTTGTCGAAGCCCGCGCGGCTGCCGTCGTCGAGCTCGTCGCCGTACGACGGGCCGGGACCGGCCTCGCCGATCCAGCCCGCCTCGGCGTTCGGCGGGATCGTGCATCCCAGGTGCTGCAGCGCGTGCAGGATCACGCCGGTGCAGTGCTTGAGGCCGTCCTCGTTGCCGCCGACGAGCGCGCCGCCGACCTTGCCGTAGAAGACCGCCTGCCCACGCTCGTTCAGCTCGCCGGAGTGCGCATACAGCCGCTCGATCGCCAGGCGCGTCTGGCTGGAGTTGTCGCCGAGCCAGATGGGGCCGGCGAGCACGAGGATGTCGGCCTCGGCGACCTTGCGCCAGATCTGCGGCCAGTCGTCGCGCTGGGCACCGTGCTCGGTCATGTCCGGCTGCACGCCGGGCGCGACGTGGTGGTCGACGAGGCGGACGACCTCCACCTGCACCCCCTGCTCGCGAAGCACGCCCGCGCTCGCCTCGATGAGGGTGTCGGTGTGGCTCGCGCCCGGAGAGGGCGTGAGCGTGCCGTTGAGGTAGAGGGCCGTCAGCCCTGCGTATCGAGATGCCATGCCCTCCACGCTGCCAAGCGCACCCCGAGGTCCGCGCGGCCTTGACGGACGCGCGTCGCGGGGTCGGTGCGGCGTCAGTCGCGATACGAGTTGATGAGCGCGCCCTGCCACACGTCGGGCACGAGCTGCAGCCCCTTCGCGATCGCCGCGAAGCGCCAGTCGGAGTGCACGACGGGCTGGTTGCGCCGCAGGCCGCGGATGCCGCGGCGCGCGACGTCGTCTGCGCTCGTCCACATCCACGACGGGCCGTCCTCGTCGATGCCCATGCGCTCGTGGAACTCGGTGTGCACGAACCCCGGGCACAGCGCCGTCGCCCGGATGCCGTCGTCGGCGTAGCGCGAGCGGATCGACCGCGACAGGTTCACCGCGTGCGACTTCGCCGCCGAGTACGAGCCGTACGGGATGAACGCCGCGAAGCTCGCGACCGTGAGGATCCAGCCGCGTCCACGCTGCCGCATGCCGGGCAGCGCGGCGTGCGCGAGGCGCAACGGCACGAACGACAGCAGCTCGTGCAGGCGACGCTCGTCCTCGATCGACGACTCGTGGAACGGTGCGGCGAGCCCGAAGCCCGCGTTCGACACGAGGACGTCGATGGGCCGATCGGGCGACGCGACGCGCGCTGCCACCGCCTCGAGCCCCTCGTGCGTCAGCAGGTCGGCCGCGAGCACCTCGGTGCCCGTGTCGAGGCTCGCCGCCACCTCCCGCAGCCGAGCCTCGTCGCGCGCGACGAGCACGACGTCGACGCCCACGCGGGCGAGCTCTCGAGCGATCGACAGGCCGATGCCCGACGACGCTCCCGTGACCAGTGCCGTGTGCCGCATGCACCCATCGAACCAGCACCGAGCCGACAGCGCGCCGACACCGGAACGTCACAGGGATCGCCGATACGATGAGCCATCACCGCGGGAGTGGTGAAACTGGCAGACACGCAGGACTTAGGTTCCTGTGCCCGCTGGGCGTGGGGGTTCGAGTCCCCTCTCCCGCACGGCCTGCCGGTCCGAGGGTCTGCGTCGCAGCACGCGGGCACGCGAACGTCGAAGGAGCCGGGGTGCATCACCTGCCAGCGAACGCGCTGTTCGACGTCGAAGGACTCATCACCGGCGCAGGCGGATGGGCGCTCGTGCTCGTGTGCGCGATCGTCTTCGTCGAGACGGGCCTGCTCGTCGGCTTCCTGCTGCCGGGCGACACCCTCCTCGTCATCACGGGCGTGCTGTCGTACTCGGGCGTGATCCACCAGCCGGTGTGGCTGTGCATGCTCGCCATCTGGCTCTGCGCCGTCGCGGGCGACCAGCTCGGCTACCTCATCGGGTACAAGGCGGGGCCACCGCTGTTCGAACGCAGATCGTCGGGGCTGTTCTCCCACAAGACGATCGACCGCACGAACGGCTTCTTCGTGAAGTACGGGCCGTGGGCCGTCATCGTCGCACGCTTCATCGGCATCGTCCGCACGTTCATGCCGGTCGCGGCGGGCGTGGGCCGCATGCCGTACCGACGGTTCCTGCGCTACGACATCGTCGGAGGCCTCCTCTGGGGCGCCGGGCTCACGTTCCTCGGCTGGGCCGTCGCGCACATCCCCGGCGTCGCCGACGTCGTCACCGAGTACATCGACCTCGTGCTCATCGGCGTCGTCGCCGTCGCGCTGTGCTTCATCGTCTTCCACGCCATCCAGTCGCGCCGCGAGGTGCAGGCGGAGCGCAGGCTCGGCACCGACTCGGGCCGCGTCGCGACGCTCGACCTGTCGGACCAGCTCGACGACGACGGTCGCGGACCCCGCGGCCGCACGCGCGACTGACGCCCTCCCAGCGACCGCGCAGCGCAGCGAGCCAGATGGTCACGCTCGCGTAACACGCGCGTCACAGCCAGGAGCCACGCTGACTCCATGGTGCGCATCGCCGACGTCGACCCGTTCCTCGGGACGGCCCCGACGTCGCTGCCCGCGCCCTCCGGCATCGCGGCGACGTGGTGGTGGCCGAAGCCGCAGATCGGCAATACGCACCCGGGAGCGACGGCACCGCTCGGCATGGTCTCGGCCTGCGCGTACTCGGGCGCGTATCCGACGGGCTACGGCCGCTTCGACCTGTCGACGGAGGGCGTGCCCGCCGCGATCCGGCCCGACCACGTCGCGAGCGGCTTCACCCACTTCCAGCAGTCCGGCACGGGCGCGATCCGCAAGTACTACAACTACTTCCGCGTCACGCCGCTGCTGGAGCCGCTCGACGGCCTCGGCCGCCAGTTCGACCTCGTCGACGAGCAGGCCTCCCCCGGCCGCTACGCCGCACGCCTCGACGACGGCGTGCTCGCCGAGCTCACCGCCGGCCCGAAGTCCGTCGTGCACCGCTACACGTTCCCGAGGCACAAGGATGCGCGCGTCGTCATCGACTGCTCCGTCGGCGGTCTCGAGATCCCGTTCGGCGAGACCGTGCCGCTGCGCGCCCGCCTCGAGCTCGTCGCACCCGGCGTCGCGCAGGGCGAGATCGTCGTCGAAGGCACGCCGCTGTCGATGCACGTCGAGGTCCGCAGCCCGCGGTGGAGGCAGCTGCTCTGGTACGACCGCAGGCTCATGCACGGCGGGTCGCGGCTCGACTTCGACTCCATCCGCCCCACCACGCTGCGCCCCTTCGGCATGATGTGGGCCGGCCCCACCGAGGACGGCGACCAGGTGGAGGTCGCGATCGGCTTCTCGCTGCGCGGCCCCGAGCAGGCGCGCGCCAACCTGCACGCCGACTGCGGCGAGACGCCGGAGGGGCGATTCGACGCACGGCTGGCCGCGACCGAGGCGCAGTGGGCGGATGCGCTGGGCCGCATCGACGTCGTCACCGACTCCCCCAGGCGCCAGCGCATCTTCGGCACCGCGCTGTACCACTCGCTCGTGAAGCCCGCCTTCGCGGAGGACGAGTCGCCGTTCTGGCCCCGCGACGGCGCGTTCGTGTTCGACCTGTGCACGATGTGGGACATCTACCGCACGCAGCTGCCGCTGCTCACCGCGCTCGCCCCCGACCGCGCCGTCGCGCTCGCGAACTCCCTCATCGTCACCGCGGAGGAGGAGGGCAACTTCCCCATCGGCTACCGCATGGCGCGCGGTGCCGACCGCTTCGCCAGGCAGGGATCCGCGCTCGCGCACACCTTCCTCGCCGACCTCGCGCAGCTCGGGCTCGACGGGGTCGACTGGGAGCTCGCGATCGTGCACATGCTCGCCGACCTCCGACGCGGCTACGGCGAGGATCTGCTGCGCGGCGGCATCGCGCATCCCATCACGCATCACCTCGACCTCGCGTTCGGCTACCACTGCACCGCACGCATCGCCCGCATGCGCGGCGACCGGGCGCTGGCGCAGGAGCTCGACGAGATCGCCGCGCGATGGGTCGCCGCCTACGACCCCGAGACGGGGCTCGTGCGCGACTCGACGTACTACGAGGGGGGCAGGTGGAACTACTCGTTCCGCCTGATGCACGACATGCGGGCACGCATCGCCATCGCGGGCGGCGACGACGCGTTCGTGGCGCTCCTCGACCGATTCTTCGGCGTCGGCGCCGACCCCGTGCGGCAGCCGGGCGTCGCACCCGGTGCAGACGAGATGCTCGCCGGCTACGCGCTCGGACGCTTCGAGGGCCTCAACAACGAGCCCGACATGGACGCGCCGTGGGCGTACCACTACGCCGGCCGCCCCGACCGCACCGCCGAGATCGTGCACGCCGCCCTCGAGCACCAGTTCGGCACCGGACCCGGAGGGCTGCCAGGCAACGACGACTCCGGCGGCATCTCCTCCTGGTACGTGTGGGCGACGCTCGGCCTGCTGCCCGTGGCCGGCCAGAACGTGACGCTGCTGTCGACGCCATCGGTCGCGCAGGCGACGGTGTCGATGCCGGGTGGCACGCTGCGCATCGAGACGACGGGCTTCGTCGAGCCGACGCCCGGCTCCCCCGTGCAGCACGTGCAGTCGGCGCACCTCGACGGCGTCGAGCTGCCGGGGGCGTGGCTGTCGACGCGTGCCCTGCACCGCGGCGGCACCCTCCGCATCGCCCTCGGACCCGAGCCGAACGGCTGGGGCACCATCCACCGACCACCCTCGAGGTCCGACTCGGCCTGAGCTCGCCCGCACCACCCGCATCCGCTGCATCCGCATCCGCATCGCTCCATCCGGCATCCCGGCCAGCCGCTCCCCCAGGAGGACCCATGTCGCATCAGACCCACCGTCGACTCGTCATCGTCGTGCGCGCCGATCCCGTGATCTGCGGCCACTCGGTCGAGGCTCGCAACCTCGCGGAGGCGGCGTTGCAGCGCGGGTTCGACGACGTGCGCATCGTGACGTGGCCCATCGAGCTGCTCGAGTCGGCAGGGCTGCCGCTCAAGCCGCTCGACACCATCTCGCCGTACTCCCCCGGCATCACCGTCGAACGGCCGGCGCCGGTCGGCGACTACAAGATCGTCGACGGCCGGTACGCCTCCGGCGTCGTCGGCAGGCTCGTCGAGCTGTTCACCGACGGCGTGCCCACGGTGTGCATGTCGCTGTACCTCTCGCCGCACACGCTCGCCGTGGCCGAGGCGGTGCGCATCGCCGAGGCGACCGGGCTGCCCGTGCGGCTCGCGACGATCGCCGAGGCCGTCGGCAGCGACGTGACGAACGTCGTGCGCGCCGCCGTCGCCGAGGATCGGTTCGGCGCGGCGGCGCACGTGCTCGCCTCCTACCTGTCGCAGGACGTGCCCGTGGCGGTGTCGCAGTACACGCGCGACGTCATCGTCGAGGAGGCAGCCGCCGTCGACGCCCGTCACGGCACCGACTTCGCCGAACGCTGCCGCCGCCGCATCTCAATCTCGTATCCCGCGATCGACACCGCGTCGTGGCTCGCGCTCGACCCGGACGAGACCGAGCGCGTGCTCGCGCGCCACGGCCTCGTCGCCGGGCGGTACGTGCTGTCGCTGTCGCGGCTCATGCCCGCGAAGGGCATCGACGACCTCATCGCAGGCTTCTCGACCTCCGAGGCGGCAGCGGGCCTCGACCTCGCGATCGTCGGCCGCGGGCCGTCGGAGGCCGACCTGCGTGCGGTCGCGGCGGCGTCGCCGGCGGCGTCGCGCATCCGCTTCCTCACCGACGTGTCGGATGCCGAGAAGCCGCACATCATGTCGGCGTCGGCCGCGTACGTGCTCGCGACCAAGCCGACCGAGCAGTTCGTGGAGACGTTCGGCATCACCCTGGTCGAGTCGATGCTCGCAGGCGGCGGCCCCGTCATCACGACCGACTGCGGCGGCACGCTCGAGGCGGTCGGCGACACGGCGATCATCGTCGAGGCGGGCTCGTCGGCGGCGATCGCGACGGCCCTCGACGAGGCGCTGTCGATGACGGATGCCGAGCTCGCCGCCCACGCCGTGCGTGCCCGCGCGTACGCGATGCGCTTCGACAGGCTCGCCGTGTTCGACCACCTCTTCGAGCGGGTGCTGCAGCCGGCGTAGCGGCCTGACGCGCGGCGGTCGCACCGGCGCGTGCCCCGGCCTCGCGGCGCCCCCGCACCCGCTCCCGTCCACGGCGCTCCCACCACCCGCTCCGACCCACGGCGCTTCCACCACCCGCTCCCACCCACGG
>NZ_CEEDMM010000005.1:102286-124956 GCF_979255995.1 Agrococcus sp. AC640b | reverse complement strand
CCATCCCCCAGCACCCCATCCCCCAGCTCTCGGTCGCCGACGCGTTCGCGGCCCGCGACGCGGGTGCGACGCTGCTCGACGTGCGCGAGCCCGCCGAGACCGCGCTCGGCACGATCGACGGCTCGGTGCTCGTGCCGCTCCAGGCGCTGCTCGACGATCCGACGTCCGCAGGCTCCGGCCCGTTCGTCGTCGTCTGCCAGCGCGGCGCTCGCGCGCTGCGAGCCGCCGAGGCGATGCGCGGCGCCGGCATCGAGGCATCCGTCCTCGCGGGCGGCATCGCGTCGCTCCCCGAGCACTCCGGCGGACGTGCCGCAGCGGGACCCCGGTGAGCGGCATGCGCAGCGTCGAGGCGCATCTCGCGACGGTGCTCGCCGCCGTCGATCCGCTCGGCACCCGCACGGTGGCGCTCGACGACGCGCACGGGCTCGTGCTGCGCGAGCCCGTGCTCGCCGCGCTCGACATCCCTGCGTTCGACAACTCGGCGATGGACGGGTTCGCCGTGCGCTTCGCCGACGTCGCGTCCGCGAGCCCGGCGTCGCCCGTGACGCTCGCCGTCGTCGCCGACCTCCCCGCGGGGTCCCCCGACGATCCTCGGCTGCGCCCCGGCGAGGCCGCGCGCATCATGACGGGCGCCGCGGTGCCCGCCGACGCCGACGCGATCGTGCCGTTCGAGGACACGCGCGGCGGCCTCGACGACTCGCTCGAGACCGCGGTCGTGCTGGCAGCGCCGCGTGCGAGGGGCGTGTTCGTGCGTCGCGGCGGGCAGGATGCCACGGCGGGCGACGCGGTGCTGCCAGCCGGCACGCGCCTGGGCGCGCTGCAGCGCTCGGCGATCGCCGCGTGCGGCGTCGCCGAGGTGGTCGTGTCGCAGCGGCCGCGCGTCGCGGTCGTCTCGACGGGCTCCGAGCTCGTCGCGCCCGGCACGCCGGTGCGACGCGGGCAGATCCCCGACTCCAACGGCACGCTGCTGGCGGCGCTCGCCCTCGACGCGGGTGCGACGATCGTGCATCGCGGCCGCGTCGACGACGAGGGGCCCGCGCTCGTCGCGCTGCTCGCATCGCTCGCGAGCGCCGCCGACGTCGTCATCCTGTCCGGCGGGGTCAGCGCGGGCGCGTACGAGGTCGTGCGCGTCGAGCTCGCCGACAGCATGGCGTTCGTGCGCGTCGCGATGCAGCCGGGCAAGCCGCAGGGCTTCGGCAGGCTCGCGGGCGGTCCGCTGCTGTTCGGGCTGCCTGGCAACCCCGTGAGCTCCGCCGTCTCGTTCGAGACGTTCGTGCGGCCGGCGCTGCTGGCGATGCAGGGCGCTGCCGACCTCGCGAGGCCCCTCGCGCGCATGCCCGCCGCCGCAGCCTGGACGACGCCGCCGGGCCGGCGCCAGTACCTCCCGGCCGTCGTCGACCGCACCGACCCCGCGCGGTGGACGGTCGCGCCCGCGACGGCAGGCGGCTCGGGCTCGCATCTCGCGGGCGGCCTCGGCCGCGCGGAGGCGTACGCGATCGTGCCCGCCGACGTCGCCGCCGTCGAGGCCGGCGACCTCGTCGATGTCATGCTGATCGCATGAGCCTCACCCACCTGGATGCCGCAGGCAACGCGCGCATGGTCGACGTCACCGCGAAGCAGCCCACGGTGCGTGCGGCGACGGCGCGCGGCTTCGTGCGGTGCTCGCCGGAGGTGGTCGCGACGCTGCGCGACGGCACGGCGCCGAAGGGCGACGTGCTCGCCGTCGCGCGCATCGCCGGCATCCAGGCCGCGAAGCACACGCCGCTGCTGCTGCCGCTCGCCCACGTCATCGGCGTGCACGGGGCCGTGGTCGACCTCGAGGTCGTCGACGAGGGCGTCGAGGTCGTCGCGACCGTGCGCACCGCCGACCGCACGGGCGTCGAGATGGAGGCGCTCACGGCCGTGTCGGTCGCTGCCCTCGCGATCGTCGACATGGTGAAGGGCATGGATCGCGGCACGTCGATCGAGCACGTGCGCATCACCGCGAAGGAGGGTGGGCGCTCCGGCGCCTGGACGCGCGACGAGGGCACCGCCTGATGGCGCGCGTGCGCTACTTCGCCGCCGCCGAGGAGCTCGCGGGCCTCGCGATCGAGCAGCGGCCGGAGGTCTCGCTCGTCGCGCTGCGCGCTGCGCTCGCCGCCGAGCGCCCCGGGCTCGGCGCCATCCTGCCGCGCTGCGCCGTGCTCGTCGACGGCGCGCGCCGTCGACGTGCTGCCGCCCTTCGCCGGCGGCTGCGCGCGCCCGCCCCGCGGCGCGCCGGGCTCAGCCGCCGAGGCCCTTCCACGCCGTCGTCCCGTCCGCCTCGACCTGGCGCTTCCACACCGGCAGGTCGGTCTTGATCGTCTCGATGACGTCGCGGCACACGTCGAACGCCTCAGCGCGGTGGGGCGACGAGACGGCGATCACGACGGCGGCGTCGCCGACGGCGAGCCTGCCGATGCGGTGGCTCACGGCGACCCGAGCGCTCGTGCCGGCCACGGCGCGCTCGGCGAGCGCACGCAGCGCCGCCTCGGCGTCGGGATGCGACGTGTACTCGAGCGCGACGACGGCGCCCGCCGCGTCGGGATCGTGGTCGCGCACGCGGCCGACGAACGACGTCACGGCCCCCGCCGAGGCGTCCTCGACCGCGTCGAGGTGCGCTGCGACGTCGAGCGGCGCGTCGACGACGCGGGCGATCGCGACGGCGGTCACGGGTGGTCGGCGCCGTCGAGCTGCCGCACGACGTGCCCGGCGACGGACGCGACGACGGGCATGCCGGTCGTCACGGCGTTCGGCGAGCCGGGCAGGTTGACCACGAGCGCACCCTGCGCGATGCCCGAGCGACCGCGCGAGAGCATGCCCTGCGGCAGCTCGGCGGTGCCGAGCCGCCGCAGCTCCTCTGCGATGCCGGGCACGTCGTGCTCGATGACGCGCGCGGTGCCCTCCGGCGTCTCGTCGCGCGGCGCGACCCCCGTGCCGCCCGTCGTGACGACGACGCGCGCACCCCGGGCGATCGCGGCGCGCAGCGCCGCCTCGACGCTGTCGGCGCCGTCGGGCACGATCGTCGCGTCGTCGCACGCGAATCCCGCGTCGCGCAGCGCGGCGACGGCGATGGGTCCGCCAGCGTCGTGGCGCTCGCCCCCTGCGGAGCGGTCGGAGACGGTGATGACGGCAGCGAGCGGCGACATGGCCACAGACTAGGCCAGCACGCAGGCGCGGCCTCGCGGTGGACGCGCGCCGGCGGCACGTGCGGCCGCGGCATGCGCGTGCGAGCGGCGCGTCACGACGAGACGGTGATGGCCGGCTCGTGCAGGCCCGTCGAGCCGTCGGGGGCGATCGACGCGCGCTCCTCGACCTGCGTGCGGCCCTCCTTGTCGACGGCGCGGCACGCGATGACGTGCGACCCCGGCGTCGCATCCCACTCGAGGAGCCACTGCACCCACATGTCGTCGCCCACCGCCTCCGAGAGCGTCGCGGTCTGCCATTCGCCGTCATCGATGCGCACCTCGACGCGCTCGATGCCGACGGTCTGCGCCCAGGCCATCCCGGCGATCGCGACGGCGCCGGGCGCCACGGTCGAGCCGACGCGCGGGGTGTCGACGCGCGACGAGAGCTTGATGGGCGCCTCCGCGCTGTAGCCGCGCGGCGTCCAGTACGCCTCGTCGTCTGCGAACGTCGTGACCGTCAGCTCGGTGACCCACTTCGTCGCCGAGACGTAGCCGTAGAGGCCGGGCACGACCATGCGCACGGGGAAGCCGTGCTCGAGCGGCAGCGGCTCGCCGTTCATGCCCACGGCGAGGATGGCGTCGAGGCCCTCGTCGGTGAGCGACGCGAGCGGGGTGCTCGCGGTGAAGCCGTCGACGCTCGTCGACAGCACCATGTCGGCACCCGCCTGCGGACCCGCCATCGCGAGGACGTCGCGGATCGGCAGGCCGAGCCACGTCGCGGTGCCCACGAGCCCGCCGCCCACCTCGTTCGACACGCACGTGAGCGTGATGGCGTACTCGTCGAGGCCCATCTCGAGCAGGTCCTGGAAGCCGAGCTCGACGCGCCGGTCGACCATGCCGTCGACGACGAGGCTCCAGCTCGCGGGGTCGACGGCGGGCACCGTGAGCGCCGTGTCGACGCGGTAGAACTCGTCGTTGGGCGTGAAGAGCGGCGAGAGCCCGGGGACGTCGAGCTCGGCGCCCGCCGGGATCGGCACCGTCGAGCCGGCGGCCGGCAGCCGCAGCGCGTCGCGGATGGCCTCGACGGACGACCTGGCCATCGTGACGGTGCGCGCGCCGACGCCCGCGACGATCGCCACGAGGCTCGTGACGCCCGTGAGCACGAGGAAGCGCCGACGATCGACGCCGCCCGCCGACGCCCTGGGCGCATGACCCGCGGTGTCGGCAGCCGCGCCGCGGCCGAACCCGGCGGTCGCGCGCCAGCCGCGCAGGCGACGCGCGAGCATGACGAGGATCACGGCGGCCGCGAGCGTGCCGGCGAGCGACGGCAGGAAGGCGAGGGGCTCGGCCCCGGTGCGCGTCACGGTCGCGGCGATCGCGAGGGCGCCCGCGACGCCGAGGATGACGACGCCCAGCGGCGGGCGCAGCAGCTGCAGGACGCCTGCGAGCGCCGAGGCGAGCACGACGGCGAGCCCGAGGCTGCCCAGCAGCACGACCTTGTCCGCCTCGCCGAACGCCGCGATCGCGAGCTCCTTGACGGGCTGCGGCACGACGTCGACCACGAACGCGCCGACCGCTGGGATCGGGCTCGCGGTCGCGCTCGCGAGCAGCGCGACCACCTCGGCGACCGCGAGGAGGGCCGCGCCGCTCACGACGCCGGCGAGTCCCGCCCACAGGAGGAAGCGCCTGCCGTCGAGCCTGCTGTCGGGCCTGCTGCGCGTGGCCATGGTCTCCTGCTCGCTGTCGTCGACGATGGACTCCTGCGGAGTTCGGAGCGACCTCCGGGATCGGATGCGGGCGCGCGTCAGCCCGCTGCGGCGGCGCGCGCCTCGGGCTCGGCCTCGTCGACCCAGCGACGCGTCGACAGCCAGTTGCCGACCGCCCTCGTGCCGAACGCGAGCACGAGGAACATCACCAGCATGAGCAGGCACAGCAGTGCGACGCCGCCGTACCCGCCAGACGCTGCGGGGTTGAAGAACGGATACGGGTAGAAGCCGGTGATCGCGCCGCGCACGACCGCGACGATCGCGTAGACGGCAGGCCAGATCATCCACCACCCGACGACGCGCAGCGGCAGGCGCCTGCGCGGCGGCCAGAGGATCCAGTCGACGATGCCGAGCACGGGCAGCAGGAAGTGCATGATGCCGTTGACCCATGGCAGCAGGTCGCCCAGGTCTGCGTCGCGCAGCAGCGTGTTGAAGACGATGCCGACGAAGGCGATGTACACGACGATGCCGCCGCGGATCGCGACGTCGGTCGAGCTCGGATCGCGTCTGCCGTTGATGAGCCGCACGGCGCTCACGACGAACACGACGCTGATCATGATGTTCGACAGGTTCGTGAAGTACGAGAAGAAGTTGAGGACGCTGTACCCGGCGGGGATGTGCACCGCGAAGAGCTGGTACAGCATCGCGAACATCGAGAGGGTCGCGCCCGCGAGGCGGAGCACGATCGCAGCGGTGCGGGAGGTCATGGGTGCACGATAGCCGCGCCGGACGTCCGACGCGTCCCGCGACGACGGCGTGTGCGTCACAGGCTCGCGAGCACGGCCGTCACGGCGAGCGCCGGGCCTCAGAGCGCGCGGTCTCGTGCGATGCGCTGGAACGCGAGCGCGGAGTCCTTGAGCGTGCGCTGCTGCGTCTCGTAGTCGACGCGCACGAGCCCGAAGCGCTTGTGGTAGCCCCACGCCCACTCGTAGTTGTCGAGCATCGACCAGTAGAAGTAGCCCTCGACGGGCACGCCTGCGTCGATCGCGTCGAGCACGGCGCCCACGTGCGCCTCGAGGAACGCGACGCGGTCGGCATCGTGCACCGCGCCGTCCTCGGCGACGACGTCGTCGTAGGCGGCGCCGTTCTCGGTGACCCACAGGTCGACCATCGCGGGCCCCGCGTACTCCTCGTGCACGCGCTGCAGCAGCCGCGTGAGCCCCTCGGGCTGCACCTCCCAGCCCATCGCCGTCACCGGCAGTCCGCGCGGATGCATCTCCACGCCGTCGGCGGCCGGGTAGGGCGAGGAGATGGTGCGCGACGTCGGCGCGTCCTGCTGCAGCGGCACGGCCGGCGGCTCGAACGAGACGGCGTCGCCGTGGTAGTAGTTCACGCCCAGCACGTCGATGGGGGCCGAGATCGAGCCGAGGTCGTTCGGCTGGATCGCGTCGGCGAGCCCCAGGTGCCCGACGTCGGCCAGCAGGTCCTCCGGGTACTCGCCGCGGAAGATCGGATCGAGGAAGAAGCGGTTGAACTGCCCGTCGATGCGCCGCGCGGCATCGACGTCGCGCTCGTCCTCCGGGTCGACGGGATCGGCGACCGTGAGGTTCAGCGTGATGCCGACCCAGGCATCCGGGGCGTACCCGCGCACGACGTCGACGCCGAGGCCGTGCGCGAGCAGCAGGTGATGGCCGGCGACGAGGCCGTCGCGCACGCTCTGCCTGCCGGGGGCGTGCGCTCCCGCGGTGTACGACAGGAACGACGAGCACCACGGCTCGTTGAGCGTCGTGATGGTCGGCACGCGGTCGCCGATCGCCTCGACGACGCTCGTCGCGTACTCGACGAACCGGTCGACGGTCTCGCGCGACGTCCACCCGCCCTTCGCCTCGAGCGCCTGCGGCAGGTCCCAGTGGTACAGCGTGAGCCACGGCTCGATGCCCTGCTCCAGCAGCTCGTCGACGAGCCGCCGGTAGAAGTCGAGGCCCTCCTCGTTGACGTCGCCGCCATCCGGCCGCACCCGCGACCAGCTCGTCGAGAACCGGTACGACTGCACGCCCATCTCGGCCATGAGCCGCACGTCGTCCGGGTAGCGGTGGTAGTGGTCGCACGCGACCGCGCCGTCGTGGCCGTCGACGACCGCGCCGGGCACGCGCGCGAAGGCATCCCAGATCGAGTCGGTCCGTCCGCCCTCGTGGGCGGCGCCCTCGATCTGGTAGGCCGCCGTGGCGACGCCGAGCGTGAAGTTCGAGGGAAGCTGACGCACGCGCACAGGCTACCGACCTATCGTGGTCGATGAGCATCGCGATCGGCGCGACACGCTCGTCGAGACCTCAGGAGCACCGGTTGCACGTGAGCACCAGCCCGTCGGCAGGACGTCGGATCGCAGGCGTCGGCATCGTCGCCGTCTTCGTCGGCCTCATCGTCGCGTGCGTGCCTGCGCCCGTCGTCGCCCCGTCGGACCCCGACATCCCGAACGCATCGTCGACGCCCGCGTTCCCGAACCTCACGAACCCCCCGACGACGGCGGGCCCCAGCGTGCCCCCGACGCCGACGACCGCGCCGGGCGACTTCGCCTACGGCGACACGATCGTCATCCACACCGACCAGGGCACGACGTGGGAGATCACGCCGCTGCAGTCGACCGATCCCGCCGACTCCATCGTCCAGGCGAACGGCTACCAGCCGACGCAGGGCAGCCGAGCCGTGATCCTCGAGCTCACGATCCGCAACGTCGGGGTCGTCACGACCCACCCGTACTACGACATGGCCTTCGCGTACCAGCCCGACAACGCGCCCAGGTACGACCAGAACTCGGGCGCCCTCATCGCAGCGCCCGACGACCTCGGCTACTACGCGGAGATCGCCGTCGGCGACTCGGTGACGGCCGAGATCGTCGTGCAGGTGCCCGAGAACGCCCCGCAGGGCTCGTGGGTCATCGGCGACGGCACGAGCGAGTACCGCTTCCGCTGACGACCGGCGCGTCGAGCACCCGCGCGCGTCAGCGCTGGCAGCCCGGGCACCAGTACAGCTTGCGCTGCTGCATGACCTCGAGCGCCACCGTCGTGCCGCAGCGCAGGCACGGCAGGCCCTCGCGCTTGTAGACCCAGTGCCGATCGGCCCGGCTCGCCATCGCCGCCTCGAGGCGCTTGCCGCGCAGCCGATCGATCGTGAGCATCTGCCCCGTCTCGACGCCGATGCGCAGCAGGCGCACCCAGTCCCTCCACAGGCCCTCGAGCTCGTCCTGCGTGAGCGTCGCCCCCGTGCGGTGGGGCGAGATGCGCGCGCGGAACAGCAGCTCGGCCCGGTACACGTTGCCGATGCCCGCGACGACCGTCTGATCCATGAGCAGCTGCCCGATGGGCTGCCGCGATCGGCCGGCTCGCGCGACGAAGCGTCGCTGCGCCGCCGCCTTCGTCTCGAAGAGCGCCTCGGGGTCGGGGCCGAGACGCTCGGCGACCGCCTCGACCTCGCCGGGCTCGAGCACCTCGCACACCGTCGGGCCGCGCAGGTCGGCGACGGCGGAGCCCGTGAGGATGCGCACGCGCACCGCGCCGACGGGCTCCGGCGGGAAGTCGGTGCCTGCGAGCGTCGACTCCGCCTCGCCCATCCGCAGCCGCGCCAGCCGCGGCGCGCCGATCGACGCGAGCGACTCCTCGAAGGCGCCGTCCGCGACGGTGCCGCGCATGCCGGTCTGGCCGGCGCGGCCGCCTGCGGAGCGCAGCGTGGCGTCCTCGGAGATGCGCCCCGCGAAGTCCCACGCGCCGTAGATGCCGAGGTGCACGTGCAGCCAGCGGCCGTCGAAGTCGAGCAGCAGATGCTTGCCGATCGCCCGCGACGCCGTCATCGTGCGACCGTCGAGCGACGCGGCGCCGTCGGCGAAGCGGCCCTGCGGCGACGACAGCGCGCACGCGTCGCCGACGAAGTTCGCGCCGAACTGCCTGGCGATGCGGTGGACGGAGTGGCCCTCGGGCATCGGTCAGTCGAGCAGGCCGGCGATGCGACCGGTCGTCTCGTACTCGGCGAGCTGCGCGATGCGACGCGCGTGCCGCTCGACGCCGGGGAACGGCGTGGCGAGGAACCGGTCGATGAGCGCGAGCATCTCGGCCTCGTCGTGCTGGCGCGCACCGATCGCGATGACGTTCGCATCGTTGTGCTCGCGGGCGAGCTCGGCGGTCGCCGCGCTCCACACGAGCGCTGCGCGCACGCCCTCGACCTTGTTCGCCGCGATCTGCTCGCCGTTGCCGGAGCCGCCGAAGACGACGCCGAGGGCCTCGACGCCCGCACGCTGGTCGACGACGACCGCGCGAGCGGCCGCGATGCAGAACGACGGGTAGTCGTCCTCTGCGTCGAACGCGGTCGGGCCGTGATCGACGACCTCGTGGCCGGCGGCCTCGAGGTGCGCCACGAGCGTCGTCGAATAGGCGAAGCCCGCGTGGTCGGTGGCGACGTGGACCCTCATGCCGTGCTGCCCGCGTCGCCCGCCGTGCCGCTCGTCGACGAGCCGTCGTCGAAGATCGGGTCGCGCGTGCGGCTGCGCTTGAGCTCGAAGAAGCCATCGACGCTCGCGGCCGCGACGATGCCGTCGAACAGGCGCAGCGCAGCCTCGCCCGTCGGCGCGGGGCTCACGACGGGGCCGAAGAACGCGACGCCGTCGACCGACACGACCGGCGTGCCCACGTCGTCGCCGACGAGGTCGATCGCCTCGGCGTGGCTCGCCCGCAGCTGCGCGTCGTACGCGTCGGTCTCGGTCGCGAGCGCAGCGTCGAGCCCGACCTCGTCGAGCGCCTCCGCGACGATCGCGTCGAGGTCGCGCCTGCCACCGGGGTGGATGCGACCGCCGAGCGCGTCGTACAGCGGCTTGACGGCGGCGGCGCCCGCGGTCTCCTGCACCGCGATCGCGAGCCTCGTGAGGCGCAGCGACCGCGGCATGAGCCGCGCGTAGGCCTCCGGGAGGTCTCGGCCCTCGTTGAGCACCGAGAGGGACATGACGCGCCAGTCGACGTCGAATCCTCGCGTGTCGGCCACCTCGCCGAGCCACCGCGACGTCATCCACGCCCACGGGCAGGTCGGATCGAACCACATGCGTACCTGAGTCACGCAAGCCAGCGTAGCCGCGCGACTACGCTGGGGAGACGCCCACGAACGATGTCAGGAGCGAGCGTGCCCGGAGAGAACCTCACCCGCCAGGAGGCCCAGGAGCGCGCAGCGCTCGTCGACGTGCAGTCGTACGACGTGGCTCTCGACCTCACGACCGGCGACGAGGTGTTCCGGTCGACGACGACCGTGCGCTTCTCGGCCCACGTGCCGGGCGCCTCGACGTTCATCGACCACATCGCACGCGACGTGCACCAGGTGGTGCTCAACGGCGTCGAGCTCGACGTGTCGTCGGTCGTCGACGGTCCGCGCATCCTGCTCGACGACCTCGCGGCCGAGAACGAGCTCACCGTCGTCTCCGACGCCCTCTACGTCAACACCGGCGAGGGCCTGCACCGCTTCGTCGACCCCGTCGACGGCGAGGTCTACCTGTACTCGCAGTTCGAGGTGCCCGACTCCAGGCGCGTCTTCACGGTCTTCGAGCAGCCCGACCTCAAGGCGACGTTCCGCTTCACGGTCACCGCGCCCGCGCGGTGGCAGGTCGTGTCGAACCAGCCCACGCCCGAGCCGACGATCGACGGCGACGCCGGCACGTGGCGCTTCGGTGAGACGCCGCGCATCTCGTCGTACATCACCGCCCTCGTCGCAGGCCCGTACTGGGTCACGCGCGACTCGCTCACGAGCTCGTCCGGCACCGAGATCCCGCTTGGCATCTTCTGCCGCGCCTCGCTCGCGGAGCACATGGACGCCGACGCGATCTTCGCCACGACGAAGGCGGGCTTCGCGTTCTACGAGGAGCAGTTCCAGACGCCGTACCCGTTCGACAAGTACGACCAGCTCTTCGTGCCCGAGTTCAACGCGGGCGCCATGGAGAACGCCGGCTGCGTCACGTTCACCGAGGCGTACGTGTTCCGCTCGAAGGTCACCGACGCCGTCCGCGAGCGTCGCGTCGTCACGATCCTCCACGAGCTCGCCCACATGTGGTTCGGCGACCTCGTGACGATGCGCTGGTGGAACGACCTGTGGCTCAACGAGTCGTTCGCCGAGTGGGCGTCGACGCTCGCCACGGCCGAGGCCACCGAGTGGACCCACGCGTGGACGACGTTCCAGGCGATGGAGAAGACCTGGGCGTACCGCCAGGACCAGCTGCCCTCGACGCATCCGATCGTCGCCGAGATCCGCGACCTCGAGGACGTGCAGGTCAACTTCGACGGCATCACGTACGCCAAGGGCGGCTCGGTGCTGAAGCAGCTCGTGGCATGGGTGGGCATCGAGGCGTTCATGCGCGGGCTCGCCGCGTACTTCCGGAAGCACGCCTACGGCAACACGGAGCTGTCGGACCTCCTCGTCGAGCTCGAGGCCGCGAGCGGCCGCGAGCTGTCGGGTTGGGCGGCGCAGTGGCTCGAGACGGCGGGCGTCAACACGCTGCGCCCGGAGATCGAGACGACGCAGGACGGCATCGTCACGTCGTTCGCGATCACGCAGACCGCGACGGCCGACTACCCGACGCTGCGACCGCACCGGATCGCCGTGGGCTTCTACGACGAGCACAAGGGGCAGCTGCAGCGCATCCATCGCGTCGAGCTCGACATCGACGGGGCGTCGACGACGGTGCCGCAGCTCGTCGGCCACCAGCGCCCCGCGCTCGTGCTCGTCAACGACGACGATCTCGCGTACGCGAAGATCCGCCTCGACGAGCGCTCGTCGAAGGTCGCGCTCGAACGGCTCTCGCGCATCGAGGACCCGCTCGCACGCGCCCTCGTGTGGGGTGCGGCCTGGGATGCCACGCGCGACGGCGAGACGCCTGCGAGCGACTACGTCGAGCTCGTGCTCGCGAACATCGGCGCGGAGACGGAGTCGACGACCGTGCGCCTCGCCCTCGCGCAGCTCGCGCAGGCCGTGCGAACGTTCGTCGCGCCCGAGCGCCGGGCCGGCATGATCGAGACGACCGGCGACCGCCTGTGGCAGCTCGCGAAGGATGCGAAGGCAGGCTCCGACCTGCAGCTGCAGCTCGTGCAGGCCTTCGCGGGCCTCGCATCGTCGCCGAGCCACGTCGCCACGCTGCAGCGCCTGCTCGACGGATCCGCGCCGCTCAAGGGCCTCGAGGTCGACGCCGACCTGCGCTGGCAGATCCTCGACGGCGTCGTGCTGAACGGTGCGGCGGGCGACGCGGAGATCGACGCGCTGCTCGAGACCGACGACACCGCGACGGGCAGGCAGTTCGCAGCCCGCGCGCGGGCGACGATCCCGACGGCGGAGGCGAAGGAGCGGGCGTTCGCGTCCGTCGCCGACGAGGCAGGCGCATCGAACCTCATCGTGCGCTACACGGCGATGGGCCTGCAGCACGTCAACGACCCCGCCGACCTCGCGACGCTGATCGACCGCTACCACGCGGCGCTCGTGCCGATCTGGGAGTCGCGCACGTACCAGATCGCCGAGGGCCTCGTCGTGGGCCTCTACCCGTCGGTCGTCGCGAGCGACGAGCTCGCGACCGCGACGCGCCGCTGGCTCGAGACGAACCCCGACGTGCCTGCGCTGCGCCGCCTCGTGGGCGAGCAGCTCGCAGGCGTCGAGCGTGCGCTGCGCGTGCAGGAGCGAGACCGGCAGCGCTGATGGGAGACGCGACGACCCTCGACGAGTGGCTGCGGGCCACCCTGGGCTGGTGGTTCCAGCCCGTCGCGATCCTCGTCGTGCTGCTCATCGCGCCGCTCGTGTGGTGGGGCGTGCGCACCGTGATCGATCGGGTCGTGCGCAACGTCGTCTCCGGGGCGAAGCGCAAGGCCTCGGTCGCCGACACCGAGGCGCTGCAGCGCTCGCCGCTCTACCACGTGCGCATCGTGCAGCGCACGAAGGCGATGGGCGGCGTGCTGCGCACGGTCGCGGCGTGGCTCATCGTCATCGTGACGCTCATCACGATCCTGTCGCTGCTGGGCATCTCCGGCTCCGCCCTCATCACGGCGGCCGGCCTCTTCGCCGCCGCGCTCGGCATCGGCGCGCAGAACGTCGTGAAGGACGTGCTCACGGGCCTGCTCATGGTGCTCGAGGATCAGCTGGGCATCGGCGACATCGTCGACCTCGGGATGGCGACGGGCGTCGTCGAGCAGGTGGGCATCCGCGTCACGCAGGTGCGCGACGTCAACGGCACCCTCTGGTACGTGCGCAACGGCGAGGTGAATCGCGTCGGCAACATGTCGCAGGGCTGGGCACGCGTCGTCGTCGACCTCGGCGTGCCCTACGCGTCGGACGTCGACGGCGTGCAGGAGCGCATCCTGCACACCGCGCGCGAGCTCGCGCACGAGCCCAAGTGGGCGACGCGCGTCATCGGCGACCCCGAGCTGTGGGGCATCGAGTCGGTGTCGGACGACGTCATCGTCGTGCGCGTGACGATGAAGGTGCGCACGCAGTCGCGCGACGACGTCGCCCGCGAGCTGCGCGGACGCCTCGCTCGCGACCTCAAGGCCGCAGGCATCGCGCTGCCGTCGCTCGAGCAGGTGGTGCTCGAGGGCATGGATGGTGCTGCGAGCGTCTCCGGTGCCCGGCCGCCTCGCACCGCAGAGCTGCCGAGGCAGGATCCATGACGACGACGTTCTACGAGCAGGTCGGCGGCCGCGAGTTCTTCGAGCGCCTCGTCGACGCCTTCTACGAGGGCGTCTGGACCGACGACGTGCTGCGGCCCATGTACCCGCAGGACGATCTGCGCGGCGCGAAGGAGCGGCTCACCGGCTTCCTCGAGCAGTACTGGGGAGGGCCGGGCACGTACTCGCAGGAGCGCGGCCACCCGAGGCTGCGCATGCGGCATCAGCCGTTCCCGATCGGCCCGGAGGCGCGCGACCGATGGCTGCACCACATGCTCGCCGCCGTCGACGTCGCAGCACCCCCGCCGCTGCTGCGCGCCGAGCTCGTCGACTACCTCGAGCGCGCAGCGCACGCGATGGTGAACCGCAACCCGGCGTTCCGCGCCGACCCGCCGACCCTGTAGGAGCCCTTCGATGCCGCAGGCCCATCCGACGCAGCAGCACGCCGACGTGCTCGTGATCGGGGCGGGCCTCGCCGGCCTCGTCGCCGCCCGCGAGGCCGTCCGCGCCGGGCGCACCGTCACGATCGTCGACCAGGAGCCCGCCGCCTCCTTCGGCGGGCAGGCGTGGTGGTCGTTCGGCGGCCTCTTCCTCGTCGACACCCCCGAGCAGCGCCGCTTCGGCATCCGCGACTCGCTCGAGCTCGCCCGCGCCGACTGGCACCGCACGGCAGGGTTCGAGGCGACGGGCGACGAGTGGGGCAGGCAGTGGGCCGACGCGTTCTGCGAGTTCGCAGCCGGCGAGGCTCGCGACTGGCTGCGAGGCCTCGGGGTGCGCATCTTCCCCGTGCTCGGTCATGCCGAGCGCGGCGACGGCACGCGCGGCAACTCCGTGCCCCGCTTCCACATCGTGTGGGGATCGGGACCCGGCGTCGTCGCCCCCTTCACGCGCGCGGTCCGCGAGGGCGTCGAGGCGGGCCTCGTGACGATCCGCATGCGGCATCGCGTCGACGAGCTCGTCGTCGAGGGCGGCCGCGTCACCGGTGCGCGCGGCGCCGTGCTCGCACCCGACGTCGCCGTGCGCGGCGAGTCGTCGAGCCGCGACGTCGTCGGCGCGTTCGAGGTCGCCGCCGACCACGTCGTCGTCGCCACCGGCGGCACGGGCGGGTCGATCGACGCCGTCGCACGCGACTGGCCGGCTCGGCTGGGCGCCATGCCCGCCACCGGGCTCGCGGGCGTGCCCGCGCACGTCGACGGCCGCGGGCTCGACGTCGCGGCGGCCGCTGGCGCCCGCGTCGTGCACCGCGACCGCATGTGGCACTACACCGAGGGCCTCGCGAACTGGGATCCCGTGTGGCCGAACCACGGCATCCGGATCCTGCCCGGCCCGTCGAGCCTGTGGATCGACTCGCGCGGCGACCGGCTCCCCGCGCCGTGCTACCCAGGCTTCGACACGCTCGCGACGCTCGAGCACCTGCGCCGCGGCGGTCACGAGCACTCGTGGTTCGTGCTCACGAGCACGATCCTGCGCAAGGAGATCGCCCTGTCGGGCTCGGAGCAGAACCCCGACTTCACGGACCGCAGCCTCGCGCTCGTGCTCGACCGCATCCGGCACGGCTCGCAGGGCGTGCAGGGCTTCCTGCACCACGGCGAGGACGTCGTGGTCGCCCCGACCCTGACCGAGCTCGTCGAGGGCATGCGGGCGCTCGAGCCGGACCTCGACGCCGAACGGGTGCGCGCCGCCGTCGCCGAGCGCGACGCCGCGATCGACCACCCGGACTCCGATCCGCAGATCGCAGCGATCCACCGTGCACGCGAGCTGGCTGGCGAGCGCATCCTGCGCACCGCCGCCCCGCACCGCCTGCTCGACGAGCGCCACGCGCCGCTCGTGGCGTTCCGCCTGCGCACGCTGACACGCAAGTCGCTCGGCGGCATCCTCACCGACCTCGATGCCCGCGTGCTCGGCGCCGACGGCCCCATCCCCGGGCTGTACGCCGTCGGCGAGGCTGCGGGCTTCGGCGGCGGCGGCGTGCACGGGTACCGCTCGCTCGAGGGCACGTTCCTCGGCGGCTGCCTGCACTCGGGGCTGCGCGCCGGGCGCGCGATCGTCAGGTGATGCGCGGCAGGGCGTCGCCCGCGTAGGCGAGCAGCACGTCGACGTAGCGGGCCGGGTCGCGGTGCGTCGTCTCGTCGACGAGCAGCGTCGAGCCCGACCGCGCCGCCCAGCCGGACGCGAGCGGCAACGTCACGATCTCCGAGAGCCCCGACTGCCACGCGAGCACGGTCGCCGCGACGTCGCGCCGCTCGGGGTGCTCGTGCAGCGGACCCGTCGGCCGCTCCGACGGCATGCGCCGCATCCACTGCTCGAGCGCATCGCGATCGATGCCGATCTGCGCCAGACGCCTGCCGTCGAGCGCGAGGCCCCGCACGTGGCCGTCGGGCAGCCCCGTGACGGCGACGGCATCGCGCCACGTCGTGAGCGCGACGCGCGAGGCGTCGACGGGGCGCTCGCCGACGACGACGCCCACCGGCGGCGGATCGAGCGACGGGATGCCGAGGTCGATGCGCCACGCCTCCGCGACGGCGAGCGCCGTGAGCATGCCGGAGGTGGCGCGCGCGACGCGCAGCACCATGTCGTGCGGCCACGGGCTCGTCGGGTCGGGCGCCTCCGAGCGCATCAGCGCACCAGCACGTCGCCGAGGCGCGTCGACGCGCGGGTCCACGCACCCACGCCCGTGACCTGCACCGCGTCGTCACCGAGGAAGCCGAGCCCCTCGAGCGCCGCGCACTGCCCGAGCGTGAGCGGATGCCCGTCGAGACCCTGCCCCCACACCGCTCGGCGCACGCGACGCACCACCGCGTCGCCCGGGCTCGCCGGCAGCTCACGCTCGACCCGAGCCGCCGCAGCGCTCGCCCCGAGCCGCACCTCGTCCGCCGACACCTCGCCGAGCGGCTGCCAGCCGCCGCGCGGCGCCGACAGCGACGCCCACGCAGGCAGCGTCGCGGCGGCGGGCACGTCGAGATCCGCACCCTCGGCGAGCGCATCCATCACGGCATCCGCGGGCACGACGGCGTCGAACTCGGCCGCCTCGCGCATGCGCACGACCCGCACGCCCAGGATCGTCGGCCCCGCGTCGAGCAGGCCGCTCGACACCGTGAGCGGCACCGTCACCAGCACGACGTCGCCGTGTGCCGTGAGCCGCACCGACGTCTCGCCGAATCGGCCGGCACGTCCCAGGAGCGTCCGCACGTCCGCGCGCGCGCGATCGTCGACCGCGAGGAGGGATGGCATGCCCCCAGGGTACGCCGCACAGCGCCGCGCGACCACGCATCCGGGGCGGCAGCGCGACGCTCGCTGGCTAGGCTGGAGCCCGTGAGTGGAGCCGACCGAGACCAGACCCCGCCCCCGCCGCCGTCCGACCCGATGGCGCTGCTGCGCGACACGCTCGACCTCGTCGACACCCATGCGCGCACGAGCGAGGACATCTTCACCGGACCGAGCCACTGGATGCCGCTCGGCCGCGTCTACGGCGGCCAGGTCATGGCGCAGGCCGTGGTCGCCGCGCAGCGCACCGTCGCCGACGAGCGCAGCATCCACTCGGTGCACGGCTACTTCCTGCGTCCAGGCGACGTCGCCAAGCCCATCACGTTCTCGGTCGACCGCATCCACGACGGTCGCTCGTTCGCCACGCGCCGCACGCAGGCATACCAAGGTGGCGTGCCGATCCTGTCGATGATCGCGTCGTTCCAGGACGATGACGAGGGCGCCGAGAGCCAGTCGCCCATGCCGGAGGGCATGCCGGACCCCGAGTCGCTGCCGTCGGCCGCCGAGCTGCTCGGCGGCATCGACCACCCCGTGGCGCAGCACTGGTCGCGCGGCCGTCCCTTCGACCTGCGCCACGTCGAGGGCCCCCTCTACCTCCACGACCGCGACCGGCCCCGCTCGGGCACGCAGCACGTGTGGATCCGCGCCGTCGGCGAGCTCGGCGGCGGCGACGCCCTGCACCGTGCAGCGCTCGCGTACCTGTCGGACTACGCGATCCTCGAGCCCGTCCTGCGGCTCCACGGCTACGCATGGTCGTCGCGCGACATCAAGGTCGCGAGCCTCGACCACGCCGTGTGGTGGCACCGGCCCGCCCGCGTCGACGAGTGGCTGCTGCTGAGCCTCGAGGTGTCGTCGACCGGTGGCGGCCGTGGGCTCACGCTCGCGCGCATCCACGCACAGGACGGCACCCACGTCGCGACCGTCGCCCAGGAGGGCATGGTGCGCCTGCCCGTCGAGGGCTGAGCCGTGCCCGTCGACCCCATCGACCCGGCGGTCGCGACCGCGACGATCACCGCGGCGCTGCCGATGCGCACCGAACGGCTGCTGCTGCGCCGCTTCTCCCCCGCGGACCTCGACGCGTTCCGCGCGTACCAGACCGATCCCGGCACGGCGCTGCACCTGTGGCGGCCCATGCTCACCGAGGAGCGGATGATGGCGCGCATGCACGAGACGCCGACCTTCGCGACCGACGGCGACGCGTACGGCATCGCGATCGAGGCAGGCGGTGCGCTCGCGGGCGAGACGGTCGTGAAGCTGGTCGACGCGGCGGGCAGGCAGGCCGAGATCGGCTGGATCCTCGCTCCCGAGCATCGCGGTCGCGGCTACGCCGTCGAGGCGGGCCGTGCCGCCCTCGAGCTCGCGTGGTCGATCGGCGCCCACCGGGTCGTCGCGATCCTCGACCACGACAACCAGGCGTCCGCGCGCGTCGCGGCGCGCCTGGGCATGCGACGCGAGGCCGTGCAGCTCGACGACGGGGTGAACCCTGCGACCGGCGAGTACGGCTCGAGCGAGACGTGGGCGATCCTCGAGCACGAGCGCTGACGCTCGCCGCGGCTCAGTTCTGCGGGAAGCCCAGGTTGAGGCCGCCGTGGCTCGGGTCGAGCCAGCGGCTCGTCACGACCTTCTCGCGCGTGAAGAACTGGTAGCCGTGCGGGCCGTACGCCTTGCCCTGCCCGAAGATCGACGACTTCCACCCACCGAACGAGAAGTAGCCGACGGGAACGGGGATCGGCACGTTCACGCCGACCATGCCCACCTCGACCTCGTGCTGGAACCGCCTCGCCGCACCGCCGTCGTTCGTGAAGATCGCCGTGCCGTTGCCGTACGGGTTCGCGGCGATGAGCGCCACGCCCTCCTCGTACGTCGCGACGCGCACGACCGACAGCACGGGGCCGAAGATCTCGTCGCGATAGACGGCGGAGTCGGTCGTGACGTGGTCGACGAGGGTCGGCCCGAGCCAGAACCCGCCGGGCTCGCCGTCGACCTCCACGTCACGGCCGTCGGTCACGAGCGTCGCCCCGTCGGCGACGGCCACGTCGAGATAGCCTGCGACCTTGTCGCGGTGCACCTGCGTGATGAGCGGCCCCATGTCGCAGGCGCGACGGCCGTCGCCCGTGCGGATGCCCGCCATCTTCGAGCGGATGCGCTCGACGAGCTCGTCGGCGATCGACTCGACCGCGACGACGACCGAGATCGCCATGCACCGCTCCCCCGCCGATCCGAACCCCGCGTTGACGGCGGCGTCGGCCGTGACGTCGAGGTCGGCGTCGGGCAGCACGAGCATGTGGTTCTTCGCGCCGCCGAGCGCCTGCACGCGCTTGCCGGCCTTCGAGGCCGTCTCGTACACGTACTGGGCGATGGGCGTCGACCCGACGAACGAGATCGCCGCGACGTCGTCGTGCGTCAGCAGCGCATCGACCGCCTCCTTGTCGCCGTGCACGACGTTGAAGACGCCGTCCGGCAGCCCCGCCTCCCGATACAGCTCGGCGATGAGCACCGCGGCGGAGGGATCCTTCTCGCTCGGCTTCAGCACGACGGCGTTGCCGGCCGCGATCGCCACGGGCGCGAACCAGAGCGGCACCATCGCGGGGAAGTTGAACGGCGAGATGATGCCGACGACGCCGAGCGGCTGGCGGAACGAGTACACGTCGACGCCCGTCGACACGCTCTCGGTGTACTCGCCCTTCGTGAGCAGCGGGAAGGCGGTCGCGAGCTCGACGACCTCGAGGCCGCGAGCGACCTCGCCGAGCGCGTCGGAGACGACCTTGCCGTGCTCGCTCGTGATGAGCTCGGCGATCTGCTGCCTGCGGGCGGCGACGAGCTCGCGGAAGGCGAACATGATCTGCTGCCGCCTCGCCACCGACGTCTCGGCCCACCCCGCGGCCGCCTCCTTCGCGATCGCGACGGCCTCGCCGAGCTCGTCGGCGGTCGCGAGCGGCACCTCGCGGATCTGCCGCCCGAGCGCCGGGTCGAACACCGGCGCCGTGCGCCCCTGCGTCACGATGCGACGCTCGCCGCCGATCCAGTGCGGGATGGGCTCGATCGTCGTCGCCTGAGCGGCGTCTGGCAGGGCGGTCTGGCTCATCGTCGATCCTTCCGTCGGTGCTCGCCAGCGTAGCGGCGCGCACCCACCAGGCGTCAGCGTCGCGGGCGAGCGCGGCTGCCCGGAGCCGTCAGCGCCGGAAGACGAGCGGCTCGCCCACGAAGGGCGCCCACGCGGAGCGCTCGTCGTCGGTGAGCCTGCGCGGCCGGCCCGAGTCGACGTCGACCATCACGAACGTCGACGCGGCCCGCACGGCGAGCACGCCTGCCGGCTCGTCGCGCACCTCGTAGCAGAGCTCGACGCTCGAGCCGCCGATGCGCGAGAACCACATCTCGACCTCGAGCGGCGCGCGCCGATACGGCACGGGAGCGAGGTACTCGACGTGGTGGCTCGCGATCAACGTGAGCATGCCGGCGTCGAGGCCCGGATCGAGGATCGCCGTCGCGGGCGCATCCTCGTCGCCCGTGCGGAAGAACGCGCGCACGCGCGCCTCCTCGAGGATCGTGAGCATCGTCGAGTTGTTGACGTGCTGGAAGGCGTCCTGGTCGCGCCAACGCATCGGCACGGCGACGCGCATGCGCGCGCCGACGACGTCGCCCGCCGTGCCAGCCACGATCAGTCGCGCGTGAGCTTGCGGTACGTCGACCGGTGCGGCTTGGCGGCGTCGACGCCGAGACGCTCGATCTTGTTCGCCTCGTACGCCTCGTAGTTGCCCTCGAACCAGTGCCAGTTCGACGGGTCCTCGTCGGTGCCCTCGTACGCGAGGATGTGCGTCGCGGTGCGGTCGAGGAACCAGCGATCGTGCGTGACGACGACGGCGCAGCCCGGGAACTCCAGCAGCGCGTTCTCGAGGCTGCCGAGCGTCTCGACGTCGAGGTCGTTCGTCGGCTCGTCGAGCAGCAGCAGGTTGCCGCCCTGCTTGAGGGTGAGCGCCAGGTTGAGGCGGTTGCGCTCGCCACCGGAGAGCACGCCCGCCTTCTTCTGCTGGTCGGGCCCCTTGAACCCGAAGCGCGAGACGTAGGCGCGGCTGGGGATCTCGGTGCCGCCGACCTGGATGTAGTCGAGGCCGTCGGAGACGACCTCCCACAGCGTCTTCTGCGGATCGAGGTTCGTGCGTCCCTGGTCGACGTACGAGATCTTCACGGTCTCGCCGATCTTCAGGTCGCCGCCGTCGAGCGGCTCGAGGCCGACGATGGTCTTGAACAGCGTCGACTTGCCGACGCCGTTCGGGCCGATGACCCCGACGATGCCGTTGCGAGGCAGCGTGAACGACAGCCCGTCGATGAGCACGCGGTCGTCGAAGCCCTTGTGCAGATCCTTCGCCTCGAGCACGACCGATCCCAGTCGCGGACCCGCGGGGATCTGGATCTCCTCGAAGTCGAGCTTCTTCGTGCGCTCCGCCTCGGCGGCCATCTCCTCGTAGCGCGCCAGGCGCGCCTTCGACTTGACCTGCCGGCCCTTGGCGTTCGAGCGCACCCACTCGAGCTCCTCGGTGAGGCGCTTGGCGAGCTTCGCGTCCTTCTTGCCCTGCACCTGCAGGCGCTCCTGCTTCTTCTCGAGGTAGGTCGAGTAGTTGCCCTCGTAGGGGTAGAGGCGACCGCGGTCGACCTCGCAGATCCAGGTCGCGACGTGGTCGAGGAAGTACCGGTCGTGCGTGACGGCCATGACGGCGCCCGGGTACTTCGCGAGGTGCTGCTCGAGCCACTGCACGCTCTCGGCGTCGAGGTGGTTCGTCGGCTCGTCGAGCAGCAGCAGGTCGGGCTTCTCGAGCAGCAGCCTGCACAGCGCGACGCGGCGGCGCTCGCCGCCGGAGAGGTTCGTGATCGCCCAGTCGCCCGGAGGGCAGCGCAGGGCGTCCATCGCCTGCTCGAGCTGCGAGTCGAGATCCCACGCGTCGGCGGCGTCGATCTCCTCCTGCAGCGTGCCCATCTCGGTCATGAGCGCATCGAAGTCGGCGTCGGGGTTCGCCATCTCGGCGGAGATCTCGGTGAAGCGCTCGATCTTGCCGCGCATCTCGCCGAACGCGTCCTGCACGTTCTCGAGCACGGTCTTCGTCTCGTCGAGCTCGGGCTCCTGCATGAGGATGCCGACCGAGAAGCCCGGCGAGAGCCTCGCCTCGCCGTTCGAGGGCTGGTCGAGGCCGGCGATGATCTTGAGGATCGTCGACTTTCCCGCACCGTTCGGACCCACGACGCCGATCTTCGCGCCCGGCAGGATCGCCGTGGTCACGTCGTCGAGGATCACCTTGTCGCCCACAGTCTTGCGGGCGCGCACCATCGAATAGATGTACTCGGCCATGCCCCGAGTCTACGGGGGACTACGGGGCGTACGGTGCCACGAGGCACGAGCCGGTGCCGAGCACCGGCACGACGACGCTCGAGGGGGCGCCGGCTCCGACCTGCCCGAGCAGGCACTCGCCCTCGACACGCACGGCGATCGTCATGAGCGCGACGGGCTCGCCCTGCTGGTCGACGTCGTCGCTGCGCTCGATCGCGGCAGCGTCGAACCCGGCGGCGACGAGCGCTGCGACGACGCCGTCGCCGTCCGGCGCTCCCGCGACGTCGTTCGCCGCGAGCACGTCGGCGAACTGCGGCAGCAGCGCCTCGGCGGGCGTCGGCTCCTGCGTCGAGGTCGACTCGCCGGTCGGCGTGGCGCTCGGCGACGGGGCTGGTGCGTCGTCTGCGGTGCAGCCGACGAGCGCGATCGCGCAGGCGATCCCGGTCGCGAGCAGTGCTGCCTGGCGGCGCATCGCGCTCCCCTCGTGCGTGGGTCGCGACGCGCGACCCGCGCCAGCCTATCGAGCGCGAGCGGGCCCGGGCCGTGGGGGGGGGGGGGGGGGGGG
>NZ_CEEDMM010000005.1:0-102276 GCF_979255995.1 Agrococcus sp. AC640b | reverse complement strand
CTCCCCCCCCCCCCCACGGAGCCTCAGAAGGGAACCTCGGCCTCGGAGGCCGCGAGCGCGGGCTCGCGCGCCTGCTCGAGCCCCGCCGTCGCCGCGCCCGCCGTGCCCGGCGCCGCCCATCCACCGTCGTCGATGCCTCCCGACGCGACTGCGACGGGCGCCGGCGGCCGTGCCGCCTGCACGGACGGCGTCGCCCTCGCCGACTCGGCCGCGGCGCGTGCACGGCGCTGGAACGTGGCGGTGCCGAAGCGCAGCGAGTGCCCGATGACGTCGGCGTCGACCTCGACCGCCGTGCCCTGCCGCTCCCCCTCTCCCCACGTGGCGATGCGGAGCCTGCCTGCCAGCAGCACGGGGTCGCCCTGGCGGATCGACGCGACGACGTGGGTCGCGAGGTCGCCCCAGACCGCGACGGAGTACCAGTTCGTGCCGACGTCGGACCACTGTCCCGTCGACGGATCCTGCCTGCGCAGGGTGGATGCGACGCGCAGGTTCGCGACCTGGCGGCCCGACGGGATGGTGCGCAGCTGCGGGGTCGTGCCCGCCGTGCCCTCGATGATGATGCGATCGGTCATGGCGTCAGCGTGCACGGCACCGGCGTCGGCGCGGACGCCAGACGCTCTGCGTGTGGATGCGGGCAGCCTGTGCGGGACGCGGGGTGCGCGCGACGGCGGTCGCGGCAGCGCGGCGTTCAGCGCCTGATGAAGTCGGAGAAGCCCGCCCGGATCCTCTGCACCTTCGGTGCGGCCACCGCCGTGCAGTAGCCCTGCGTCGGGTTCTTCGCGAAGAAGTCCTGGTGGTGCTCCTCGGCCTCCCACCAGTGGCCGAGCGGCTCGATCGTCGTGACGATCGTGCCTGGCCACCATGCGCTCGCACGGTCGCGCGCCGACTCGAAGCGAGCGCGCTGCGCGTCGTCGATCGGGAACATCGCCGAGCGGTACTGGGTGCCGACGTCAGCGCCCTGCCTGTCGAGCTGCGTCGGGTCGTGCATCGTGAAGAACATGTCGATCAGCACGTCCTCGGGCACGATCCGCTCGTCGAAGACGACGCGCACGGCCTCGGCGTGCCCCGTGAGGCCCGTGCAGACCTGGTCGTAGCTGGGTCCTGGCAGCCTGCCGCCCGTGTATCCCGAGATGACGTCGTCGACGCCCTCGACGATGCGATACGCGGCGTCGAGGCACCAGAAGCAGCCCCCCGCGACGACGATCTCGGCCATGCGCCGAGCCTAGCCGCGCGGCGTGTCGGTGGCCGCACGTAGCGTCGCAGATGCACCGGGGCCGGCCGGCATCGAGAGGAGCACGACATGACCACCACCGCGTATCTGCCCGCACGCTTCGGCCTCGCCATGGCGCAGGTCAACGCATCGATGTGGCGCGTCTCGCGTCCAAGCGGCGACGTCATCGGCCACATCGAGCGGCTCCCCGGCGGCGACGGCGATCGCTTCCGCGCTCGCCGTCTGCTGCCGAGGAGCCACCGCTACCTCTCCCTGGGCGAGTTCTGGTCGATCGACGACGCGATCGACTGCTTCCGCCAGGGCTGAGGCGCAGCGCCCGCGAGGGCTACTGCTTGATCGCGGAGATCTCGATCTCGACCTTGACGTCGTCGCCGAGCATGAAGCCACCGGTCTCGAGCGCGGCGTTGAACGAGATGCCGAACTCGTCGCGGCTGATCGTGAACGTGGCGGTCGCGCCGACGCGCGTGTTGCCGAACGGGTCGCCGCCGAAGCCGCCGACCTCGAGCTCGAGCGTGATGGGGCGCTCGACGCCACGCAGCTGGAGGATGCCGTCGACGAGGTACTCGCCGTCCTCGACGCGCGCGCCGGTCGAGCGGAAGCTCCAGGTCGGGTGCTCGTCGGTGGCGAAGAAGTCGCCGGAGCGCAGGTGCGCGTCGCGGTCGGCGTTGCGCGTGTTGATCGTGGTCGGGTCGACGGTCGCCTCGACGGTCGAGGCGTGCGGGTCGTCGGCGAGCACGATGGTGCCCTCGATGTGCTCGATGTTGCCGCGCACCTTGGCGACCACGTGGCGCACCGAGAAGCTGACGGTCGAGTGGCTCGCGTCGATGACGTAGGTGCCCGCGGCGTAGCCGGGGATCTGCGAGGCGGTGATCGTGTCGGTCATGGTTGCTCCTTGAGACGGGTTCGGGGTCGAGCAGCCGCCGCGGCGAGTGCTTCGATTTCGAACAACCCTGCCACCTCTCGATCCATTCCCGGCGCGCTCGCACCCGCGCGCCTCGGCACGCATCGGCGACTCGTAGGATCGAGGCATTGCCCCCGTAGCTCAATGGATAGAGCATCGGCCTTCTAATCCGACGGTTGCGCGTTCGAGTCGCGCCGGGGGCGCATGCGCTCTGGGATCTGCTTCGACATGGATGGCACGCTCGTCGACACCGAGCCGGTCTGGCACCGCTCGCTCATGGCGATGTGCGCCGCGGAGGGCGTGCCGTGGACGCAGGAGGACTGCGACCGCTACGTCGGCAAGCCCATGGAGCTGTGGATCGCCGACATGCGGGCGCGGGGGATGCCCGGCTCCGACGACGCGCTGCGCGCCCGAGCCGTCGGCATGGTCGCGGAGGCGGTCGGCGACGACGTGCCGTGGCTGCCGGGCGCCCACGAGCTGCTCGTGGCGCTCGCGGACGCCGGCGTGCCGACGGCGCTCGTGACGAACGCGGGTCGCGCGAACGTCGACGCGCTCGTGCGTGCGGCACCCGCAGGCTCGCTCGAGGTCGTCGTGACGAGCGACGACGTGACGGACGCGAAGCCGCACCCGGAGGCCTACCTCACGGCGGCGGCGCTGCTCGGCATCGACCCGGAGCGGTCGATCGGCGTCGAGGACTCGGGTCCGGGCTCGCAGGCCGTCGTCGCGGCGGGCATGGAGCTGTGGTTCGTGCGCAGCCACTCGGCCGATCCGGGATTCGGCCCGGCGCGCTCGGTCGCATCGCTCGCAGAGGTCACCGCCGACGAGGTGCTCGCAGCGCTCGCACGCCGCGCCTGAGCCATGTCGGTGGTCGCTGCGACCCTGATCGCATGCACCGCGCAGCCGACGGCCCCACCGCAGAGCGTCCGACGATGCCCGAGGGCTACGGACTGCCAGCGTCGAGCGAGGGCGTGCTGCCCTGGTCGGCCGTCGAGCAGCGCCTCGTCGCGGCGCGGCACTACTGGCTCGCCACGGTGCGGCCGAACGGCACCCCCCACGTCGTGCCGCGGTGGGGCGTCTGGCTCGACGGTGCGTTCTGGTACGACGGCGCACCCTCGACGCGCCACGCACGCAACGCCGAGGGGAACCCCGCCGTCACCCTCACCCTCGAGTCCGGCGTCGAGGTCGTCATCGTCGAGGGCGCGTCGACCGCGACGCGTGCCGACGCCGAGGGCCTCGGGGCGAGGCTCGCCGCCGCGTTCGCGAAGTACCACGACGACGGCTACGCGCCGGCAGCCGACGCCTGGGAGGGCGACGACGGCGGCGGTCTGCGCGTCGTGACGCCGCACCGCGCGCTCGCGTGGTTCGACTTCCCGAACGACTGCACTCGGTTCCGGCTCTGACGCCGGCAGCCTGCACGACGACTAGGCTCGACGCCGTGCCTGCCGCTGACCGCATCGTCTGGATCGACTGCGAGATGACGGGCCTCGACCCGTCGATCGACGAGCTCGTCGAGGTCGCCGTCCTCGTCACCGACTTCGAGCTGCGGGTGATCGACCCCGGCATCGAGCTCGTCATCAAGCCCTCGGATGCCTCGCTGGCGCAGATGGGCGACTTCGTGCGCGCGATGCACGAGAAGAGCGGACTCGACCGGCTCATCCCGGACGGCATCCCGCTCGCCGACGCCGAGGAGCAGGTGCTGGCGTACATCCGCCGCTTCGTGCCGCTCGAGCGCTCGGCACCGCTGGGCGGCAACACCATCGGCACCGACCGCATGTTCCTCGCCCGCTACATGCCCGCCGTCGACCAGCATCTGCACTACCGCTCGATCGACGTCTCGAGCATCAAGGAGCTGTCGCGACGCTGGTACCCGCGCGCCTACTTCCAGGCGCCGGAGAAGGCGGGCGGACACCGGGCGCTCGCCGACATCCTCGAGTCCGTGCGCGAGCTGCAGTACTACCGCAAGGCCGTCTTCACGAGCGACGACGTCACGAGCGAGGCCGCGCGGAAGGCCTCCGGCGAGGTCGTCGCCTCGTTCGCCGACGCGCTGTCGCCGAACGGCTCGGATCTGTCGTAGACTGTCCTGGTTGCTCCGTCGGCTCGCCCGTCGGATGCAGCGCGTGGTGGGTATAGCTCAGCTGGTAGAGCGCCTGGTTGTGATCTAGGAGGTCGCGGGTTCAAGCCCCGTTACTCACCCCAATGCACGTCCTCGTCGGACAGGTCGTCGACACCCCGCCCGCAGCCATCCGGCTGCGGGCGTCGTTCGATCGAGACGGACCCGTCCATGGCGTCGCGCCGCATCCTCCGCACCCTCGTCGTGGCGACGATCGTCGCCGTTGGCGTGAGCGTGCTCGCCCCGCTCGCACCTGCATCGACCGCCGAGGCGCACACGACGCATCGCATCGCAGGCTCCGATCGCTACGCGACGGCCGTCCAGGTCTCGCAGCGCACCCCGTACGACTCGCGCACCGTCTTCCTCGCTTCGGGCGAGGGATTCGCCGACGCCCTCGCCGCAGCGCCCGTCGCAGCGGCGGAGCAGGCACGGCTGCTCCTCACCGCGCGCGGCCACGTGCCGCAGGTCGTGCTCGACGAGCTCGCTCGCCTCTCCCCCGTGAGCCCCGTCGCCGTGGTGATCGTCGGCGGCGAGGCGTCGGTGTCGGATGCCGTGCGACAGCAGCTCGTCGCCGCCGGCCACCCGGTCGAGCGCATCGCGGGCGCCGACCGGGTCGAGACGTCGATGCGACTGCTGGAGCGGCTCCGCCGCAGCGGCCCGGTGAGCGAGATCTGGGTCGTGTCGGGCTGGTCGTTCGCCGACGCGCTCGTCGCAGGCTCGATCGCCGGCAGGAACCGCGCCGCCGTCGTCCTCGCGTATCACGGGTCGTCGCAGACCGACCTGCTCGCGTGGATCGACCGCGTCCGGCCGGCCTACCAGGGGCTCGGCGTGAACGTCGCGGGCGGCTGGCCGTCGGTGTCTCGAGCGGCGGAGGACTGGATCGGTGCCACGGGCGCCGCGGGCGTGTGGCGCTACGAGGGGGCCGACCGGTACGCCACGGCGAGTGCCATCCACGACCGGTTCTCGCCCCCTCGCGACTGGAACCGCACGATGCTGCTCGCGACGGGCGAGTCCTTCCCCGATGCCATGGCAGCCTCGGTGCTCGCCGCCTACGACCACACGCCGCTGTACCTCGCGCCGCGCGCGTGCAACACCGAGGTGGCGACGATGCTGCGTGCCGAGCGCGACGAACGCGGCATCGACACCGTGCACGCGCTCGGCGACGAGTCGGCGCTCAGCAGCACCGCGGCCGCCCTCTGGGACTGCCCGATCATCCCCACGCGACCCCCGCGCCCCTGACCCGGCCTGCACGGCCGAGGCGCGCGCGCTCGGGAGCATAGGCCCGAGGCGCCTGGCGGTCACCCGCTGGCGCGATCCGCAGCGAGGGAGGATGCTGGGGGCCCTGCCGGACGCTCCATATGCGTGCCGGCGAGAGAGGCAGCGACCATGCAGGCTCGCCCCCACCGCGACACCATCGCACCCACCCCGTGAGCCGACGGCTCGTCACGCTTCCCACGGGCGCGATCGTCGCGCTCGCGTTCGGCGCCAGCGCGCACGCCGTCGAGACGATCGTGATGTGCAACCCACCCGGGTACTCGGGCTTCGTCGATCCCGATCCGAGCGTGACGGCGGACTTCACGGTGCGGATCGCGTCGCTGGACCCCGTGATCACCGGCGCGCAGTCCGCGAACGTGACGCCCGCCTCGCACGCCGACGTCATCGCCGCCTATCTCGCCGAGGCGCGCTCGACCACGGGCGACGGCGGCGGCACGACCGGCCGTGTCGGCCTGCTCGGCTGGGGCGATGGCGCACTCGTGGCGACGGCCCTCGCGCTCGCGCATCCGGAGCTCGTCGACCGCATCGCCCTCGTCGCACCCACCTACGGTGCGGAAGGTGGCGAGCTCGACTCCGACGTCGCGCCGGCTGCGGCGCAGGACGACCCGACGGGCTTCGAACGCCGCCTGCACCGATCGCTGCTCGAGCGCGAGCGTCGGCGCGGTGCACGCGTCGACCTCGTCGGCGGCGACGACCTGCGCGACCGGTGGCGCGACCTGCACCGCGACGGTGTCGAGGTGCTGTCGATCGACGCGCCCGACGCTGCCGACGGGATGGACCCTGCGACCCCGGCGCGTGTGCTCGTCGACTCGTGGCGCCGCGTGCTGCAGCATCTCGTGCGACCGGACCAGACCCATCACCTCGACAGGGAGCGCCTGCGATGACCGACCGACCCACCCCCGACGCCCCCGTCGACGAGCACACCCAGTGGCCGCACGACGGCCTCGACGTCGAGGTCGTCGCTCCCGAGATCGGCGCCGACGATCTGCGGCCCGAGCCCGTCGAGGCGCACGCGGACGCCGCCGATGAGCCGGGACCGGGGCCCGAGCGCGAGCCCGGCCTGCGGCCCGAGCCGGAGCTCGACGCGTACGACGCCGCGCACGCGCAGCCGCCCGTCGTCGAGGCCGCGACGCCGCTGGGAGGGGCACCGACGACGTTCGCGATCGGGGTCGCGTCGATCGTCGTGGCATCGGCGGCAGGGATCGCGCTGCTGCTCACGCGCCGTCGGCGCTGAGCACGCCTCCGCTCGGCGTCGCACCCCTGCGCCGAGCGGGTGCGCATGCGGATGCGCGCATACATCTGCGTATGGCATACGCAGTCCGATAGCGTGAGGACATCGACTCGATACGAATCGGATCGGTGTCTCGACGGCAGGAGGTCTGCATGACGATCGCACTCGATGGGCTCGGTCCCGTCCGCACGACGAAGGCCAGCGGCGCAGCCCGCGGCCCCAGCACGTTCTCTTCCCTCTCGAGGGCCGTGAAGGATGCGGGACTCCTCGAACGGGCCCGCGGCTTCTACCTGGTCGTCGGCATCGCCCTCGTCCTCGCCCTCGCTGGGCTCGGCACCGCGTTCGTGCTGCTGGGCGACTCGTGGCTCCAGCTCATCGTCGCCGGCGCGCTCGGCCTGCTGCTCACGCAGTTCGCCTTCCTCGCCCACGAGGCCTCGCACCGCCAGATCTTCCAGTCGGGCCCCGCGAACGACCGTCTCGGTCGATTCCTCGCCGCCGGCGTCGTCGGCATCTCGTACGCCTGGTGGATGACGAAGCACACGCGCCACCACGCGAACCCCAACCGTCGCGAGCACGACCCCGACGTCGCGTGGGACACGGTCTCGTTCCTGCCGGAGGACGCAGCCCGCCAGACCGGCCTGCTCGCCGCGATCACGCGCAGGCAGGGCTACCTCTTCTTCCCCCTGCTGACCCTCGAGGGCATCAACCTCCACTACCGCGGCCTGAGCCTGCTGGTGTCGAAGGAGCCCGTGCCCGGTCGTTGGATCGAGCTCGGCATGATCGCCGCGCGCTTCGCGATCTACCTCACGGTGCTGTTCGCGTTCCTGCCGCTGGGCATGGCGTTCGCGTTCCTCGGCGTGCAGCTCGCGGTCTTCGGCGTGTACATGGGCGCCTCGTTCGCCCCGAACCACAAGGGCATGCCGCTCGTGGGCGCCGCCGAGCGTCTCGACTTCCTCACGAAGCAGGTGCGCACCTCGCGCGACATCACCGGCGGCTGGTGGGCGACGACGCTCTTCGGCGGTCTCAACCACCAGGTCGTGCACCACCTGTTCCCGAGCATGGCGAGGCCGCACCTGTCGAAGGCGCGCAACCTCGTGCGCGAGCACTGCAAGACGCACGACATCCCCTACACCGAGGCGAGCCTGCTCGAGTCGTACGGCACCGTCATCCGGTACCTCAACGAGGTGGGCCTGCAGGCGCGCGACCCGTTCGACTGCCCCCTCGTGCAGCGCTTCCGTCGTCGCTGACCGGTAGCGTGGGCGCGATGCCCATGCCGTTCGCGATCAGCCCCGAGGAGTTCGAGGGCGTCGTCACCGACGAGCTCGACGCGCTGCCAGACGAGATGGTCGACGGCCTCGACAACGTGGTGTTCCTCGTCGAGGACCGCCACGAGACCGAGGATCTGCTCGGCATCTACGAGGGGGTCGCGATCACCGATCGCGGCCACTACGGCTTCGGCGAGCTGCCCGATCGCATCGTCGTGTTCCGCGAGGCGCACCTCGAGCGGTGCTCGACGATGGACGAGCTGCACGACGAGGTGCACACGACGCTCGTGCACGAGATCGCGCACTTCTACGGCATCGACGACGCCGAGCTGCATCGGCTCGGCTGGGCGTGACGTCGCGGGGGCTCACTCCCCCGGCAGCACGACGCCCAGCTGCGCGCGCACGTCGTCCATGATGCGCATGACGCGCAGCGTCTCGCTCCACGGCATCTCCGGCGTCTCGCGCTCGCCTGCCGCCGCGGCGCGCGCGAGGGCGACGGCCTCGTAGCGCAGGCCGTGCTCGCGCTCGTCGGGCTCGAAGACGTCGAGCACCTCGCCGCCCGGTGCGACGAGCCGGATCGTCGTGGGGCGGTAGAAGTCGCCGTCGAGCTCGAGCCGCGCCTCGGTGCCTGCCACGACCGCCGTCGTCGGCGTCTTCGCCGACATGCCCGACTGGCACGTCGCCACGACGCCACCCTGGCCCGAGAGGGTCACGACCTCCTGCTCGTCGACGCCCTGCGGCGTCCGCGAGCCCACGACGTGGATGGCATCCACCGTCGGCAGCAGCATCGCCGCGAGGTGGATGGGGTAGACGCCGAGGTCGAGCAGGGCGCCGCCGGCGAGCGACGGCTCGGCGAGACGCGCGGGGCCGTCGGGCCACAGCAGCTGCCCGTGGTCGGCGGTCACGGAGCGCAGCTCGCCGAGGACGCCCTGCGCGACGGCCTGCCGCACGACGTCGTAGCCGGGCAGGTACCGCGACCACATGGCCTCGGCGACCGCCACGCCCGCATGCCGCGCGGCGTCGAGCACCTCGACCGCCTCGCCGGCGTTGCGCGTGAACGCCTTCTCGACGAGCACGTGCCTGCCCGCGTCGATCACGGCGAGCGCATGCTCGCGGTGCGCCGAGTGCGGCGATGCGACGTAGATGGCGTCGAGGTCCTGCGCGAGCAGCCAGTCGTGGTCGCCGGAGCCTGCGATGCCGTGGCGCTGTGCGAACGCCGCCGCGCGGTCCGCCGAGCGCGAGCCGACGGCGACCACCTGCTGCCCGGTGCCCTGCTGCAGCGCCTCCACCATGGCCGAGGCGATGCCGCCTGGTCCGAGGATGCCCCATCGCAGGCTCGGCGCATCGCGCGGGTCGAGGGTGGTCGGTGCCGGCAGTCGTCGCTGAGCCATGCCGCCATCGTGGCATGCGTGCAGCGTCAGCGGCAGTCGCGCACCTCGGTCGCGAGCGTCCGAGAGCCCTCGCGGGCGTAGAACGCGTCCTCCTGCGCCCGCCACCCCTCCCACCAGTCGTCGACGCCGTCGCGCGCGAGGGCCCTCGCCCGGCGCGTGGCCTCGTCGCAGTCGAGCCACACGGCACGCTCGGCGAGCGCTGCCGCGGCGCGGGACAGCGCCCCGCACCCCTCGAGCACGAGGTGCGCTCCCGCGGCGAGCCGATGCTCCTCAGCGCGTGCGTCCGCGGCCCAGTCCCACCGTCGCCACACGGCATCGTCGCCTCGGGCGAGCGGCTGCAGGATGCGCTCGAGCGCGTACGCAGCGCCCTCCTCGAGCCCGCCCCAGCCTGGATACAGGTCGTCCATGTGCACGACGGTGCCACCGAGCTCGGCGGCGAGCGCATCGGCGAGCACGGTCTTGCCGGATCCCGAGCGGCCGTCGAGCAGCCAGACGCGGCTCACGTGCCCACCAGCCGGAACGATCCGGTCGCGATCGACGCGCCGAGCGCCGCGCCGACGACCACGACGACGGCGACGAGCAGCACCGTGTCGGCGACCCCGAGCCGCGACGGTCGCGCCCACGTGCGCGCGCCGTGCCCGAAGCCGCGAGCCTCCATGGCCGTCGCGAGGCGGCCGCCGCGGCGCACCGCGATGACGAGCAGCGTGAAGGCCATGCCGAACGCGCGGCGCACGCGCCCGCCGTCGCCGAGCCCGCGCGCTCGCCTGGCGGCGGCGAGCGCATCCCAGTCGTCGCGCAGCACCGCGAAGAGCCGGATGCCCGCGAGCGCTGCGAGCACGAAGCGGGCTGGCAGCCGCAGCACCTGCGCGAGCCCGTCGCCGAGCCGCGTCGCGTCGATGCCGCCCAGCAGCGCGAGCGTCGGCACGCCGATGGCGAGCACGCGCAGCGCGATCGCGGTGGCGAGGGCGATGGAGTCGTCGCTCACGATCGCGAGCCACAGCTGCCAGTGGATGCGGCCGCCAGGCTCGGCGTACAGCAGCATGCTCGCGCCCGACAGCGGCGCGGCGATCAGCATCGGCCACGCGCGCCGCAGGATCGTGCGCGGGCCGACCCCCGCGGCGAGCACGCCCGCGAGGCCTCCCGCGAGCGCGACGGCGGCGCTCACGACGTCGATCGTCACGAGCAGCGGGAGGGAGAAGGCGATCGCCGCGAGGAACGGCGTCACGGGATTCACGCGGTCGACGAGGCGCACGCGCGTCGCAGGCGTCGCGACACGGGGCTCGGGCACCGCCGTCACGCGGCGACCTCGAGCCGCACGACGCGGTCGCCGAGCACGCGCACGACGTCGGCGTCGTGCGACACCGACAGCAGCGCGGCACCGCCCGCGACGAGCTCGGCCATGAGGGTCACGAGCTCGCGCCACGTGCGACGATCCTGGCCGAACGTGGGCTCGTCGAGCACGATGACCCTCGGCCCGGTGGCGAGCACCGTCGCGACCGAGAGCCTGCGCTGCTCGCCGCCGGAGAGCGTGAACGGATGCGCGTCGGCGACGTGCCGCAGCCGCAGGCGCTCCAGCAGCGCGTCGATGCGCGCGGCGTGCTCGGCGTCGGGCACGCCGACGGCGCGCAGCCCCAGCGCGAGCTCGTCGCGCACGCTGCGACCGAGCAGCTGATGCTCCGGCTCCTGGAACACCATGCCCATGCGGGTCGCGAGGACGCTCGAGCGCCATCGCGTCGGATCGTCGCCGAGGCCGCCCGCCAGCGCCTCGCGGGCGACGAGCGCCCCGCCGAGCGGCCGCAGCAGCGTGGCCATCGTGAGGGCGAGCGTCGACTTGCCAGCGCCGTTGGGTCCGACGACGACCGTCGACGTCCCTGCCTCGAGCGCGAGGTCGATCGGGGGCTGCACGGGGGTTCCCCGACCGACGACGAGCGCCTCGGCAGCCAGGAGCTCCTGCCCTGGCACGACGGCCCTGTCGACCTCGACCGGGTGCCCAGGCACCCACACGCCGCGCTCGGCGAGCGCGTCGCCGTGCTCGGCGAGCACGCGGTCGGCGGGACCGTCTGCGAGCACGCCACCACCGGGGTCGAGCACGACGACGCGGTCGACGACCGGCAGCCACGTGCTCACGCGATGCTCCACGACGACGAGCGTCGCGCCCGTCTCGGCCACGGCGCGCGCGACGGCATCGCGCACCTCCAAGGCCCCCTCGGGGTCGAGGTTCGCCGTCGGCTCGTCGAGCAGCAGGAGTCCCGGCCGCATCGCGAGCACGCCAGCGAGCGCCAGGCGCTGACGCTGCCCGCCCGAGAGCGCCGCCGTCGACCGGTCGAGCGCGACGTCGAGGCCGACGGCCTCGAGCGCCGCGTGCACGCGGCTCCAGATCTCGTCGGGCGGCACGCGCAGGTTCTCGCACCCGAAGGCGACGTCGTCGCCGACCCTCGACAGGATCGTGTTCGACTGCGGATCCTGCAGCACGAGCCCTGCCGTGCCTCGCAGCCCGGCCGGGTGCACGCCGTCGACGGCGAGCGAGCCGGTCTCCTCGCCATCCTCCGCGTCGCCGAGCACGCCCGCGAGTCCCGCCAGCAGGGTCGACTTGCCCGCGCCGGAGGGGCCCAGCAGCAGCACGCGCTCCCCCGCGGCGATCGCGAGGTCGAGCCCGGAGACGGCAGGGGCCGTGCGCGCCGCATGACGCCAGCCCCAGCCGGCCGCGCGGATCGCGGCGCCCGTCACGCGGTTCGACTCGCCTCGCGTCCCGCGGCGAATCGCTGCAGGGCGCCGGTCGCGGCGAGCGCGCGAACGAGCAGCCAGCCGACGAGGCCCGCCAGCAGCGCACCGGAGACGACGAGGGACGCCAGGTAGATGGCGAGGAACTCGGCGCTGAGCGCGAGGTTGCCGGAGAGGAACAGCTCGAGCGTCCACGCCGCGACCGCCGCGCCGACGCCCGCGAGCATCGCGACGGGGATGCCGAAGCGGCGGTAGAGGAAGAGCGCGAAGATCAGCTCTGCGCCGATGCCCTGCGCGAGCCCCGAGTAGAGCGTCTCGATCGACCACTGGCTGCCCAGCAGCGTCGACACGAGCGCTGCGAGCAGCTCGACGAACAGCGCGGCGCCCGGCTTGCGGATGACGAGGCCGCCGATGACGCCGCCGATGAGCCAGATGCCCACGGCGATGCCGCCGAAGCCGGGCGTCAGCGCGTCCATGACGCCGAACCAGGCGCCGCCGACGGCGTTCCAGAGCACGAACAGCAGGCCGCAGGCGACGCCGAGCACGGCGGCGGTGACGATGTCGACGACGCGCCAGCGCAGGCGCGGACGCCGCGCCGCGGGGGCGGTCGAGGCTGCGGGCGTGGAGGTGGGGTGGGACATGGAGTGCCTTTCGGATGAACGGCACGGGTGAGATCGCTCCCTGCGCCGGCATGACCCGGATCAGGTTCGACGGTCGGAGGCTTCGGCCTCCCTCTCAGCCCGGCGCACCGGACTCCCGTGGTATCCGATCATCGTAGTCGCGACGTAGCCTGGTGACGTGCATGTCTCTCGGCTCGTGACGATCGGCGACTCGTTCACGGAGGGCTACGGCGACGACCAGCCGGACGGCACCGTGCGCGGCTGGGGCGACCTGGCCGCCGTCGGCCTCGCGACGGCGCAGGGAGCGCCCATCGAGTACGCGAACCTCGCCGTGCGCGGCCGCAAGCTCGGCAGGATCCTCGACGAGCAGCTCGACGCCGCGATCGCGCTGCGGCCCTCGCACGTGTCCATCAACGGCGGCGGCAACGACATCCTGCGCCCGCGCGTCACGATCGACTGGGTCAGCGGGCGACTCGAGCAGGCCGTGCACCGCATCCTCGACGCGGGCATCACGCCCGTGATGGTCTCGGGGGCGAACCCCTCCGGCGTCATGGCGGGCGGCGGGCTCATGGGCCGTCGCGGCGACGCGCTGCGCGACGCGGTGCGCGCATGGTCGGTCGATCTCGACGTGCCGTTCGTCGACAACTGGACCGACGTCGAGCTGCGGCACGGACGATTCTGGACCGACGACCGCCTGCACCTCAACGCCGCAGGCCACGCGCGGGCCGCGACGACGTTCCTGCGCGCACTCGATCACGAGGCGCCCGCGGCGTGGCGCGACCTCGTGCCGGCGACGACGGCGGAGGGTCGCCGCGACGCCGCCTACTACCGCACGCATGTGATGCCCTGGATCGGGCGCCGCCTGACGGGCAGGTCGTCCGGCGACGGCCGCACGGCGAAGATCGCGTTCCCCGTCGTGGTGGAGCCGCTCGCCTGACGAGCGACGGCAGCGTCTGCTCGGCAGGAGCCGCTCAGCCCACCCCGCTCGCGTCGTCGAAGATGTCCTCGATCGCACGGTCGAACGTGCGGGCGAGGCGGAACGCGAGCGGCAGCGACGGGTCGAAGCGGCCGCGTTCGATGGAGATGATCGTCTGCCGCGAGACCCCGAGCTCGTCGGCGAGCCGCTGCTGCGACCAGCCGCGCTCGCGTCGCAGCGCCGGCAGCTCGTTGCGCACGCCGTCAGCCCCTCGTCCTGACGAGCAGGTAGCGCACGCCGAAGGCGACCATGGCGACCACGATGACCGCAGGCAGCACGACGACCGCTGGCGGCTCGAGGCCGCCGAACGCGACGACGGTGGTGCCCAGGCCGACGACGAGCAGCACGTCTGTGAACGCCTTGCTGGCAGCGGCGTCGTACCACTGCGACTCGACCGACTCCTCGGGGCGGTCGACGGCACCGTGCAGCGTCTCGCGATCGACGACGAGCGCCCATGCGAGGCCGAAGCAGGGCCAGACGGTGACGAACGCGAAGGCGATCCCGCCGATGACGGGACGCGGACCGGCGACGCCCGTGAGCGTCACGAGCACGCCGATGCCGGCAGCCAGGACGATCGCGACGGGGATCGCGACCCAGAGGGTCGATGCGCCGCTGCCCCGCAGCGTGCCCCAGCGGCTGCGGGGGTCGCTCGCGTGCTCGTCGGCCGAGTGATCGCGCAGTTCCATCGTCGCCTCCAATGTCTAGTGTGCTTGACGTCAAGCGAGCATGACATGTCAAGCGTGCTTCACGCAAGGCGCCGACGACCAGGGGGCGATGCCCGAGAATCGTCGACAGGCGCTATCATCGTCGCATGACGATGGATCGGACGCGGGTCGCGACCGTGCTGCACGCGCTCTCGGACCCGGGGCGCATCCGACTGCTCACCCACCTCATGGAGGGCGAGCACCGCGTGCGCGACCTCACCGACCACCTGCACCTCGCGCAGTCGACGGTGAGCGCCCACCTCGCGTGCCTGCGCGACTGCGGGCTCGTGACCTCGAGGCCCGAGGGCCGAGCATCCTGGTACTCGATCGTCGCCGCCGACGAGGTCACCGTGCTGCTCGACGCCGCCGCGGCGCTCGCCGCCCGCGTCGACGGCGACGCCGACCACCGTCACGGAGCAGCCTGATGGGCGCCGGACACGAGCACGGCCACGCGCACGGCGCGATCGCGAACCGCCGTCGCCTCGCGATCGCCTTCGGCATCACGGCGAGCGTGCTCGTCATCCAGGCCGTCGGCGCCGTCGTCACGGGATCGCTGTCGCTGCTCGTCGACACCGGGCACATGCTCACCGACGCCGGCGGCCTCGCGCTGTCGCTCGTCGCTGCGACGCTCGCCCTGCGACCGCCGACGTCGCGTCGCACGTGGGGCTTCGCCCGCGCGGAGGTGCTGAGCGCTGCGGCGCAGGCGGGCATCCTGCTCGCGATCGGCGTCTTCGCGCTCATCGAGGGCGTGCGCCGCGTGCTCGACCCGCCCGAGGTCGAGGGCGGCCCGCTGCTGCTGTTCGGCATCCTCGGCCTCGTCGCGAACGTCATCGCGATCCTCGTGCTCGTGTCGTCGCGCGATGCGAACCTCAACCTGCGCGCCGCGTTCCTCGAGGTCGTCAACGACGCGCTCGGCTCCGTCGCCGTCATCGTCTCGGCGATCGTCATCGCCCTCACGGGCTTCCTGCAGGCCGACGCCATCGCGGCGATGGTCGTCGCGTGCCTCATCATCCCCCGCGCGTTCGTGCTGCTGCGCGCCTCGAGCCGCATCCTGCTGGAGGAGACGCCTGAGGCCGTCGACCTCGACGCCGTGCGCAGCCACATCCTCGAGCTCGAGCACGTCACGGCGGTGCACGACCTGCACGCGTCGCAGATCGCGACGGGGCTGCCCGTGCTCACCGCGCACGTCGTCGTCGCCGACGGCTGCTTCCGCGACGGCCACGGCGCCGCGATCCTCGCCGACGTGCAGACGTGCATCGCCGAGCACTTCGACGTCGAGCACTCGACGATCCAGGTCGAGCCCGTGAGCCACAGCGACCGTCAGGCGCACGCGTAGCCGGCGGGTTACGCCTCCCCCGCGTCGATCGGGTCGCGCCGCAGCCGCGTCGCGACGACGAACGGGATGGCGAGCGTCTGCAGCACGGCAGAGGCCACGATCGTGACGCCGTAGCCCTGAATGTCGGCCGCGCGCCCGAACGCCGGCTGCACGAACCCGCCGACGCTGCCCAGCAGCGAGTCGAACGACAGCACCGTCGCCCGCTGCTGCGACGGGATGCACGCGTTGAGGTACGCGCGGCGCACCGGCATGAGCGCCGACAGCGCGAGGCCCCACACCGCGAGCATCGCCACCGCGACCCAGAACGACGCGACGAGCCCCGCGACGACGAGCGCCACGCTCGACACGGCGAGCGCGACGAGCATGACCGACGTGCGCAGGCGCACGACGCGTCGCAACGGCGCGGCGAGCAGCCCGCCGACGATCTGCGCGCCCGCGACGAGCGCCGCGACGATGCCGGCGAGCGCGTACGCCCGCGGGTCGCCGTAGAGCTCGAGCAGGTACGGCTGCGCCGCGTAGAACACGTACCCCATCGAGCCGCCGACGAACGGCCCCGCGAGCATGAGCCACCGCAGCCTGCCATCGCGCAGACCCACGTCGACCGAGACGCGCAGCAGGTCGCGCATCGCCGCACCCGCGCGGGCTCGCACGGGCGAGAATCCCAGGTCGTGCATCCAGATCGCCGCGGCGACGAGGCTCGCCACGAGCAGCGCCGACCGCAGCGCGAACGGCAGCCACAGCCCCACGAGCTGCGCGAGCACGCCTCCGAGCACGCTGCCGACGAGCATCGCGACGCCCGTCGCCGCCTGCGCGCGGCCGAACACGCCGTCGAGCTCGCCCTCGTAGCCAGCCGACCGCAGCGCGTCGACGACCCACGCCTCCATCGCGCCCGAGAAGAACGTGTAGCCGAAGCCCAGCAGCACCGACGCCGCCGCCCACGCCCAGAAGGGCGACTGCCACACCCACAGCAGCACGTACAGTGCGGTCGAGGCTGCGAGCACCGCCGAGCCCAGCAGGAACGACAGCCGACGACCGCGCAGGTCGGCGACGACGCCCGTGGGGATCTCGAACAGCAGGAGCCCGACGGTGTAGCAGGCGTTCGCGGCGAACGCCTCGAGGTTCGACAGCCCCGCGTCGAGCAGGAAGATCGTGTTGATCCCCCAGATCATGCTCGTCGCGAGCGTCGTCGAGGCCGTCAGCGCGAGGTAGGTCGCCTGGATGGAGCGCGGGGTCGTCGCGGCGACCGCGGGCGCACGCTCGGGATGCACGTGCTCAGCATGCACCCATCGCCGCTCGCGCGCGTCAGGCGGTGACGAAGTCGATGAGCTCCTCGACGCGGCCGAGCAGCGCGGGCTCGAGATCGTTCCAGTCGCGCACGCGGCTCAGGATGCGCTGCCAGCCGCGGGCGACGTCCGCCTGATCCTCGTGGGGCAGGCCGAGGCGCTCGAGGGTGCCGCGCTTCCAGTCCTCGCTGCGCGGCACGTCCGGCCACCGCTCGAGACCGACGCGCGCGGGCTTCACGGCCTGCCACACGTCGATGTACGGGTGGCCGACGATGCGCACGAACCTCGCGTGCGGGCCGCGCGCGACCTCGGCGGCGATGCGGGACTCCTTCGAGCCAGGCACGAGGTGGTCGACGAGGATGCCGAGGCGTCGCTCGGCGCTCGGCCGATGCTCGGCGACGAGGCCCGCGAGGTCGTCGATGCCGCCGAGCGGCTCGACGGCGACGCCCTCGACGCGCAGATCGTGCCCCCACACCTTCTCGACGAGCTCGGCATCGTGGGTGCCCTCGACGAGGATGCGGCTCGGCAGCGCGACGCGCGCACGGTGGTCGACGACCGCGCGGGAGCCGGATGCCGTGCGGGTCGGCGCCTGCGTCGCCGCGGCGAGCGGCTTCGTGAGCTCCACCGGCTCGCCGTCGACGAGGAAGCCGTGCCCGAGCGGGAACAGCCGCACCTTGCCCCGTCGATCCTCGAGCCGCACGTGGCCGGCCTCGATGCCGACGACGGCCCCGACGAATCCCTCGTGGGTCTCCACGACGAGGTCGCGGCTCGCGCCGACCTTCGCGGGCGCCTTCGGCGCGCGCGCCGCCTTCGACTCGGGCGAGAGCACGTCGCCGCCCCAGGCGTCCCAATCCATCTGCACCGGACGATGCTACGCGGACGACGCAGCGAGCCGGCGGCGCAACACCGCAGGGGCCTCGTCCGCTCCAGGTGGTGCACGGCTGCGAGCACTAGCCTGCTGCGATGTCGGAACCCGTCGTCATCGTGGGCATCGTCGTCGCGAACGTCGTGCTGCTCGGCGCGGTCGCGACCGTGCTCGTCCTGCTCCTGCGGCGCGGGCATCGCAGGCGCACGATGGTCGAGGAGCGCTTCCGCGGCGCACCGACCATGCCCGCGACCGTCGTCGAGCGCACGCATCTCGGCTGGGGTCACGGCGGCCGCTGGGCGTACGACGTCTCCTACCGCGTCGAGCCAGCAGGAGCCGCGCCGTTCGTCGCCACCGAGCGCCGCATGATGACGACGCTGCTCGAGGCGCCGAGGTTCGCCCGGGGGACGCACATGCTCGTCGCGGTCCGGCATGACCTCGGCGAGGTGCAGGCCGTGCCGAGCAGCCGCTCCTGACCTTCGGGCTCAGCGCAGCGCGGCGACGGCCTCGAGCGCCGCGACGTCGCCCTGCACGAGCATGCGGGTGACGACCGTCGACTCCCACCGCTGCAGGTCGTCGCGCAGCTTCGGCAGCGGACCGACGAGCCCGATCTCCTCGACGAGGCGCGTGGGCACGGCGGCGATCGCGCCCGCCTTGTCGCCTGCGAGGTAGCGCTCCTGGATGACGTCGCACTCGGCCTCGTAGCCGAGCCTTGCGACGGCGTCGAGGTGGAAGTTCTGCCCCTTGGCGCCCATGCCGCCCACGTACAGCGCGATCATGGGGCGCACCCGATCGGCGGCGGCCTCGACGTCGTCGTCGACGACGACGGGCACGGGCAGCGACACCTCGAAGTCCGATGCGGGCGGCAGCGACGCGTCGCGCTTCGCGAAGCCCTCCTCGAGGTTGCTGCGCGCCTCGGCGTCGAGCGCGGGCGAGAGCAGGAACGGCAGCCAGCCGTCGGCGATCTCGGCCGCGAGCGCCGTGTTCTTGGGGCCCTCGGCGGCCAGGTGGATGGGCAGGTGGGGCCTGGCGGGATGCAGGGTCGACTGCAGCGGCTTGCCGAGCCCCGTCGTGCCCTCCCCGGTCAGCGGCAGCGGCAGCTGCGGACCGGGCGCCGACACGGCGCCCTGCCTCGCCATGATGCTGCGCAGGATCGCGACGTACTCGCGCGTGCGAGCGAGCGGCCGCGGATAGGGCTGGCCGTACCAGCCCTCGACGACCTGCGGCCCGGAGGCGCCGATGCCGAGGATGACGCGACCCCCCGAGAGGTGGTCGAGCGTCATCGCCTGCATCGCCGTCGCGGCGGGCGTGCGTGCCGAGAGCTGCGCGATGCCCGTCGCCAGCTGGATGGTCGAGGTCCCCGCCCCCCACCACGCCAGGGGCGTGAACGCATCCGAGCCGTACGCCTCCGCCGTCCACACCGAGTCGAATCCGAGCCGCTCAGCGGCCTGGATCGTCTCGAGCGCGTGCGGCGGCGGACCCTGGCGCCAGTAGCCGAGCGAGTAGCCGAACTCCATCGCACCAGCGTACGGCCGCGACACGGCGGCGGCGCGGGGCACGCCTAGGCTCGACGGCATGACGCTCCGCATCTTCACCGAGCCCCAGCAGGGCGCCTCGTACGACGACCTGCTCGCCATCGCGCTGCGCGCCGAGTCCGCGGGCTTCGACGCCTTCTTCCGCTCCGACCACTACATGCGGATGGGCGACGGCGACCCCGGATACGGCCCGACGGACGCGTGGACGTCGCTCGCAGGGCTCGCTCGCGACACCTCGACCATCCGGCTCGGCACGCTCGTCTCGTCGGTCACGTACCGCCCACCGGGCATCCTCGCGATCCAGGTCGCGAACGTCGACGCGATGTCAGCCGGCCGCGTCGAGCTCGGCCTCGGCACGGGATGGTTCGAGCAGGAGCACGAGGCCTACGGCATCCCGTTCCCCGCACGACGCTTCGACCTGCTCGAGGAGCAGCTCGCGGTCGTGACGGGCCTGTGGCAGACGCCGCCAGGCGAGACCTTCTCGTACGAGGGCGACCACTACCGGCTGCGCGACTCCCCCGCGCTGCCCAAGCCGGTGCAGCAGCAGGTGCCGGTGATCGTCGGCGGCCAGGGCCCGCGGCGCACGCCCGCGATCGCCGCGCGCCACGCCACGGAGTTCAACATCCCGTTCCCAGAGCTCGACACCATCGAGGCGACGTTCTCTCGCGTGCGCGACGCCGTCGAGGAGTGCGGTCGCACCGCGCCCATGACGTACTCGGTCGCGCTCGTGGCATGCGTCGGCTCGACCGAGGAGGCCTTCGTGCGTCGAGCGGCGGCCATCGGACGCGAGCCCGCCGAGCTGCGCGAGCACGGCATCGCCGGCACGCCGGCCGAGGCTGCCGACCGTCTCGCGCAGGTCCGCGCGATGGGTGCCGAGCGGGTCTACCTGCAGTGCCTCGACATCACGGACCTCGACCACGTCGACGAGCTGGCTGCGCTCGCCTGAGCACCTGACGCACGACGAAGGGGGCCGACCGTGACGGTCGACCCCCTTCGGTACGTTCGATCAGGCGCGCGTCTTACCGCGGCTGCCTCGCGTGATGAGGCCGTAGATCAGCAGCACGATGATCGCGCCACCGATGGCCAGCAGCCACGTGGTGATGTCGAAGAAGCCCTCGAGGCCCACGCCGAACACGGCCGAGCCGATGAAGCCTCCGAGGAGCGCTCCGACCACGCCGAGCACGAGGGTGATGATCCAGCCGCCACCCTGCTTGCCGGGGAGGATCAGCTTGGCGATGGCTCCGGCCACGAGGCCGAGGACGATCCAACCGATGATGCCCATAGGTGCGTTCCTTCCGTTTCATGGCGCGGCCTCGTGGGCCGCGCTGGGGTTGCCCCTTGCCTCACAGCCTCGCACCTTGGCAGAACCTATGACGATCTGAGGATTGGGCCTTGACGAACGGCAGAAAGAGTGGTTCGCGACGGGGGCGCGAGTCGGATGGGATCGACGGCGTGTCGCCGATCCCATCCGACGCTGCTACTGCCCGGCGCGCTCCAGCACGATCTCGCGCACGCGTGCAGCATCGGCCTGTCCGCGCATCGCCTTCATGACGGCGCCGATGACGGCGCCTGCGGCCTGCACCTTGCCGTCGCGGATCTTCGCGAGCACGTCCGGCTGCGCCGCGAGCGCCTCGTCGACCGCAGCGACGAGCGCCGACTCGTCGGTGACGACCTGCAGCCCCCGCGCCGCGGCGACCTCCGACGGGCTGCCCTCCCCCGCGACGACGCCCTCGAGCGCCTGCCGTGCGAGGCGGTCGGTGAGCACGCCGTCGTCGACGAGCCGCTGCAGCTCGGCGACGTGCGCCGGCGAGACGAGGCTCGAGGCCTCGGCGCCGCGCTCGTTGGCGACGCGGGCGAGCTCGCCCGTCCACCACTTGCGGGCGGCCGCGGGCGTCGCGCCCGCCGCGACCGTCGCCTCGATGGTGGCGAGCAGCCCGGCGTTCACGACGTCCTGCAGCTCGAGGTCGGTGAAGCCCCAGTCGGACTGCAGGCGGCGCCTGCGCACGGCCGGCTGCTCTGGCAGCTCGGCGCGCAGCTCCTCGACGAGCTCGCGCGTCGGCTGCACCGGCAGCAGGTCGGGCTCGGGGAAGTAGCGGTAGTCGTCGGCGTCGGACTTCGGCCGCCCAGGGCTCGTCGTGCCCGTGTCCTCATGCCAGTGGCGCGTCTCCTGGCGGATGGTGCCGCCTGCGGCGAGGATCGCAGCCTGGCGCTGGATCTCGTAGCGCACGGCACGCTCCACGGAGCGCAGCGAGTTGACGTTCTTCGTCTCGGTGCGGGTGCCGAAGCGCTCCTGGCCGCGCGGGCGCAGCGAGACGTTCGCGTCGCAGCGCAGGTTGCCGCGCTCCATGCGCGCCTCGGAGATGCCGAGCGACAGCACGATGTCGCGGATGGTGGCGACGTACGCCTTCGCGATCTCCGGCGCGGCGTGCTCGGCGCCCACGATGGGCTTCGTCACGATCTCGACGAGCGGCACGCCCGCACGGTTGTAGTCGACGAGCGACGACGACGCCCCCTGGATGCGGCCGGTGGAGCCGCCGACGTGCGTGAGCTTGCCCGCGTCCTCCTCCATGTGCGCGCGCTCGATGGGGATGTCGAGCAGGCGACCGTCGGCGAGCTGGATCTCGACGGAGCCCTCGAAGGCGATCGGCTCGTCGTACTGCGAGATCTGGTAGTTCTTCGGGGTGTCCGGGTAGTAGTAGTTCTTGCGCGCGAAGCGGCTCGACTCGGCGATCTCGCAGCCGAGCGCGAGGCCGAGCGAGATCGAGTACCGGACGGCCTGCGCGTTGACGACGGGCAGGCTGCCGGGCAGGCCGAGGCTCAGCGGGTCGACGAGCGTGTTCGGCGGGGCGTCGTGGTGATCGGGGTGCGCGGGGTTCGGCGCTGCGGAGAACATCTTCGTGCGCGTGCCGAGCTCGACGTGCACCTCGAAGCCGAGCACGGGCTCGTACCGCTCGAGGGCCTCGTCGAAGTCCATGAGGCGGTCCTTCATCGTGCTCCTTGCGTGAGTGCCGGTGCCTGGTGGGCGAGGATGCCACCCCACTGCTGGGCGAGCAGCGCCTCGATCGTCGCGCCGGCACGGTAGAGCCGCACGTCCTCGAACAGCGGCGCGAGCAGCTGCAGGCCGACGGGCAGGCCGTCGTCGCCGAGGCCCATGGGGATCGACATGCCGGGGATGCCTGCGAGGTTCGCGGGGATCGTCGTGATGTCGTTGGCGTACATCGCCAGCGGGTCGTCGATCTTCTCGCCGAACCGGAACGCCGTCGTCGGCGCCGCAGGGCTCACGAGCACGTCCGCCTGCGCGAACGCGGCGTCGAAGTCGCGCTGGATGAGGGTGCGCACCTGCTGCGCCGAGCCGTAGTAGGCGTCGTAGTAGCCGGCCGACAGCGCGTAGGTGCCGAGGATGATGCGGCGCTTGACCTCGGGGCCGAATCCGGCCTCGCGCGATGCGGCCATGACGTGCTCGACCGTCTGCCCCGGCTGCTCGACGCGCAGGCCGAAGCGCACCGAGTCGAAGCGTGCGAGGTTCGACGACGCCTCGGCGGGCAGGATGAGGTAGTAGGCGGCGACGGCGTACTCGACGCTCGGCATCGACACCTCGACGACCTCGCCGCCTGCGGACTCGATGAGGCGGACGGTCTCGTGGAAGCGCGCTGCCACGTCGGGCGCGATGCCCTCGGCGTCGAGCTCTCGGATGACGCCGACCCGCAGGCCTGCGAGCGAGCCTGCAGCCGCACCCTCGCGCGCCGCAGCGGCGAACGACGGCCACTCGCGCTCGAGCGACGTCGAGTCGTGCGGGTCGTGGCCGCCGATGACGTCGTGCACGAGCGCCGAGTCGAGCACGGTGCGCGACACGGGGCCGACCTGGTCGAGGCTCGACGCGAGCGCGATGGCGCCGTAGCGGCTCACGCCGCCGTAGGTGGGCTTCACGCCGACGGAGCCGGTGACGGCTGCGGGCTGTCGGATCGACCCGCCGGTGTCGCTGCCGAGCGCGAAGGGCGCCTCGAACGCGGCGACCGCAGCCGCGGACCCGCCGCCGGAGCCGCCGGGGATGCGCTCGAGGTCCCAGGGGTTGCGCGTGGGACCGTACGCGGAGTGCTCGGTCGACGAGCCCATCGCGAACTCGTCCATGTTCGTCTTGCCGAGCGCGACGAGGCCTGCTGCCTTGAGCCGCTGCACGGGCGTCGCGTCGTAGGGCGGCACCCAGCCCTCGAGGATGCGCGATCCCGACGTCGACGGCATGCCGATCGTGCACAGCACGTCCTTGATCGCGACGGGCGCGCCCGCCAGCTCGTGCAGCGTCTCGCCCGCTGCGCGGCGCTCGTCGATGCGGCGGGCGTCGCCGAGCGCGCCGGCGTTGACGTGCAGGAAGGCATGCACGTCGCCGTCGACCTCGGCGATGCGGTCGAGGTGGGCCTGCGTCGCCTCGACGCTCGACACCTCGCCCGATGCGAGGAGGCCTGCGAGCTCGGCGCCCGTGATGCGCGTGAGGTCGGTCACTGCTCCTCCCCCAGGATCGCCGAGACGCGGAAGCGCTCGCCGTCGTGGCCGGGCGCGCCTGCGAAGACCTCCTCGAGCGTGAGCGTCTCGCCCTCCACGTCGGCGCGCGACACGTTCGCGAGCGGCACGGGGTGGCTCGTCGCGGGCACGTCGGGACCGACGGCCTCGGAGACCTTCGCGATGGCGTCGACGATGGCCGAGAGCTCGGTCGTCAGGCTCTCGACCTCCTCGTCGGTGAGGGCGATGCGCGCGAGGCCGGCGAGGTGCTCGACCTGCTCGCGGGTGATGTCGGACATGCGGCTCCCATGCGGTGTCGACGGATGCGTCCATCCTACGGACGCCGGGAGGCAGTCGGCCGCGCTGCGCCGGCGGTCGGCGGCGTCAGCCGCCGACGGTGCGCACGAGCGTGAACGCCAGGAACGCCAGGAACGGCAGCAGCGCGATGGCGAGGAACGCGGCGTGCACGCGGGCGTGGTCGCGCAGCAGCGCGACGTACTCGCGCAGCAGGGCGCTCGGCAGGTAGTAGCGGGCCGTGCGCGCGCCGCGCGCATGACCGCGCATGCCGAGCGCGCGCAGCAGCGTCGCAGCACGGAACGCGTGGTAGTCGCTCGTGACGACCGTGACGGGGCCCTGGAGCCCACGGTCGTCGAGCAGCGACCTGGTGAGGCGCAGGTTCTCCTCGGTCGTCGTCGACGACTCCTCGAGCACGAGTCGCTCGCGCGAGACGCCGAGCGACTCGGCATGGTCTGCCATCGCGGCTGCCTCGCTGCGCGGCTCATCGGCCCCCTGCCCTCCCGAGAGCACGAGGAGCGTGCGCTCGTCGACCCGCGCGAGGTCGACGCCGCGGGCGACGCGAGCGGCGAGCAACGGCGACACCTCGCCGCGCACGAGGCCGGCGCCCAGCACGACGACGGCTGCCGCGACGGGGGCGCGGCGCGCGAGCCGCGCGTAGACGAACGACCACGCGAGGTACGCGACGAGCACGATGCCGAGATAGCCGATGGGGGCCGCGAGCAGCAGGGCGACGACGGCGATGCCTGCGAGCTCGCCCGTGATCGTCACGAATCCGAGCGCGTAGAGCGCGACGATCGCGACGCCTGCGACGAGCGACAGCAGATGCGCGGGCGAGCGGCGCTCGCGCAGCAGCATGAGCACGCCGTTGACGACGAGCGCGACGCCGAGCGCGAGGCCCGCCAGCGCCGGGACGCCGATGAGCAGCAGCGCCTGCCCGAGGAGCGTGGTCTGCTCGTCGAGGCCGAGGAGCCCTCCGACGCCGACGAGCGTCGTCACGAGCGACGACGCGAGCGTCGTCGCGAGCGAGGTGATCGCGAGCGTCAGCAGCACGCCAGGCAGGAGGCGCCGTGGGTCGCGTGCTGCGAGCACGATGCCGATGATCGCGAACGCGAGCGTCAAGGGCCCGGGCATCCTCCGATCCTACGTGCAGGCGGCGAGGCGGCTCAGGCGACGAGGCGGCTCAGGCGACGAGGGAGGCTGTGCGGGCGACGCCGACGATCGTCATGCCGACCGCGAGCGCCCCGAGCGCCAGCATCGTGCCGCGCGCGGGGCGGACGGTCGCGGCGAGCTCGCGCACGAGCGCGCCTGGACGGTACACGGGGCTCGACCAGGAGTCCGTCGCGTCGCCGCGGATGCCGAGCCTGCGCAGCAGCACGCGCGTGCGCGGCACGTGGTACTCGCTCGTGACGACGAGCCACGGCTCGGTCGAGGCGAGCGTCGCGCGGGTGAGTGCGAGGTTCTCCTCCGTCGACGTGGAGCGGTCCTCCAGGTCGATGGCGGATGCGGGCACGCCGCACGCCTCCACGAGGTGCTCGGCCATCGCCTCCGCCTCGCTGCGCGGCTCGTCGGCGCCCTGACCGCCGGAGACGACGATGCGCACGGTCCGGTCGCCGAGCTCGTGCCACCGCGTCGCGGCGCGCTCGACGCGGCGACGCAGCAGCGGTCCGACGAGCCTGCCCTGGAGCGCGCCGCCGAGCACGACGATCGTGCGGGGCACCATGCCGGGCTCGAGGGGCCGGGAGGCGGCGGCGTGCAGCAGGTAGGCGGCGAACGCGAGACCGAGCACCCACGCCGGCCAGCAGCAGTGCAGCAGCGCCGTCGCGAGCATCGGCTGCTGCGCTGCGAGCGCGGCGGCGACGAGGACGACCGCCGTCGCCAGCAGCCCGGTGGCCGCGATGAGCAGGTCGTGCGTCTTCACCCGCTGCATGCGGCGCATCGCGACGAGGTGGGCGGCTCCTGCGAGCCCGAGCGTCGGCACGGTCGCGACGGCGGCGATCCAGACGGCTGCGTCGGCGACGCCCGCCCATCCGCCGTGCACGCCGACGGGGATGGCGACGGCGAGCACGGCGACGACGACCGCGACGCCCGCGATCTCGAAGCGTCGCCCCAGCACGCTGGCAGCCTACGCGGCGACGGCGTGCTCCCTCGCGGACTCCTGCGCGTGCGCGGGGTCGGCGAGCACGCAAGCGATGCTCGCGCCCAGCAGCATCGTGCGCACCGCGCGCTCGGCACCGTCGGCCACGAGCTCGGCGCCGCGCTCGCATGCCTCGTCGAGCGCCATGGGCGAGGGCAGGATGCCCTGCACGGCGTCGATGCCGATCGCGTGCACGCAGTCGGCGTCGGCGCCGATCGTGCCTGCGAGCGCCAGCACGGGCACCCCCGCCGCCTTGGCGCGCCTGGCGACCTCGGCCGGCACCTTGCCGCGTGGCGTCTGCGCATCGATGGACCCCTCTGCCGTGATGACGAGGTCGGCGGCCGCGACGGCGCCGTCGAGGTCGACCTGGTCGAGCAGCACCTCGAAGCGTGGGCGCAGCGCGGCGCCGATCGCGGCGAGGCCTGCGCCGAGGCCCCCGGACGCTCCCGTGCCCAGGCCGTGCCGCAGGTCGAGGTCGGCGGCGGCCGGCACGTCGTGCTCGAGGGTGCGCGCCCAGTGCTTGAGGGTCTTCGCGAGCCGGTCGACCTGCTTGGGGCTCGCGCCCTTCTGCGGGCCGAAGACGCGTGCCACGCCGCGTGGACCGGTGAGGACGTTCGTGGGGTTGCACGCGACCGTCATCGTGGTCTCGGCGAGCCGCGCATCGAGCCCGGCGAGGTCGATGGACGCGAGGTCGCGCAGCGCCCGAGCGCCGAGCCCGAGCTCACGACCGTCCTCGTCGAGCAGCCGCGCCCCGAGCGCCTGCAGCGCGCCGGCTCCGCCGTCGGAGGTGCCCGAGTCGCCGCAGCCGACGAGGATGCGCGTCGCCCCCTCGTCGAGCGCCGCGAGGATGAGCTCGCCGACGCCGAACGTCGTCGTGCGCATCGGGTTGCGCCGATCGCGCGGCACGAGTCGCAGGCCAGCCGCAGCAGCCATCTCGACGACTGCCGTCGTGCCGTCGCCCAGCATGCCGAGGTGGCTCTCGACGGGCTCGCCGACGGGTCCGACGACCGTGCGGCGGACGATGCGGCCGCCCGTCGCGGCGACGAGCGCCGCCGCGGTGCCCTCGCCGCCGTCGACGAGCGGCATGCAGCGCACGCGCGCGTCAGGCAGCACGCGGCGCACGCCCGCTGCGATCGCGTCGGCGACGACGGCGGCATCGAGCGACTCCTTGAAGCCGCTGGGTGCGACGAGCACGGTGGGGGTTGCGGGCATGGTGGGCTCCTTCATCGGGTGCCGCGCAGCGGCGGGGCTGGGGTCTCGAGGGGCACGCCGAGCGCTGGCCACAGGCCAACGGCGGCGAGCAGGGTGACGCCGACGACGAGCGGTGCCGTCATGGCGGCGAGCGCGAGCAAGGAGGCGCGGTCGAACGTGGCGACCCCCGGCACGTCTGCGAACATCGCCACGGGCTTCGCCGACGACGTGAGCGTGAGGCAGAAGCCCGCTGCCGCCGTCGAGGCGAGCGCCGCCGAGACGGGGTTGATGCCTGCGCCGACCGCGACGACGAGCACGATGGGCAGCAGCACCGTCGCGCGCGCCGTGCGCGACTGCACGACGAGGTGGGCGGCGGCCGACGCCGCGACGATCGCCACGAGCACGCCTGCGGGATCCGCTCCGCCGAGCACGCCGAGCGACGCGTGGGCGACGCGGTCGGCTGCACCGGAGGTCACGAGCGCCGTGCCGAGCGCGAGCGTGGCGGCGAGGAACACGAGCAGGCTCCACGGCACCGCCGCGAACGCATCCTTCGGCGTCGTCGAGCCCACGAGCGGCAGCACGGTCGCGACGCCGGCCGCCATCGCGACGAGCGCGGGGTGGATGCCGTGGAGCGGCTCCGTGAGCCAGAGCGCGACGACGAGCGCGAGCAGGGCGAGCGAGCGCGCCTCCGCCGACGAGAGCCCGCCGCGACGCGACTGGCTCGCGGCGCGCACCCGATCGGCGACGTGGGCGACCGGGAGGCGGCGGTCGGCGCGCGACAGCCAGCCGACGAGCACGAGCTCCGTGACGACGACGCACGTGAGCACGGCGACGGGTGCGCCCAGCAGCAGCCACCACGCGAACGAGATGCGGGTGCCCGTCGCCGCCTCGACGAGGCTCGCGGCGACGAGGTGCGCGCCGGCGCCGAGGATCGACGCGAACGCCGACAGCAGGATGACGGCGGGGAACAGCAGCGACAGCGCCCGCTGATGCTGGGGCGGCAGGGCGAGGGCGATGCTGCGGAACACGGGCATCGCGAGCGCGGCACGACCGCTCGTGGCTGGTACGGCGAAGGTCGTGAGGATGAGGGCGAGCGTCGTGCGATGCCACAGTCCCCGCACGGTGCGCGCGCGGCCGACGAGCGCGATCGCGGCCCGCTCGGCGATGCCCGATGCCGTGAGGCCGGCTGCGAGCATGCAGGAGCCGACGAGCAGCCAGATCGTGGGGTCGCCGAGCGCTCCGAACGCGACGTCGACGGGCACGGCACCGGCGATGGCGAGCGCGACGAGGGCTGCGAGCGCGACCACGGCGTCGTCGACGCGCGTGACGACCCATGCGAGGGTCGCTGCCGCGAGGCCTGCGAGCACGAGCCGCTGGTCGCCCGCCCACCCTGCCGTCGCGAGCCATGCGGCCAGGCCGGCTGCCGCGACGGCGACGGCGCGCACGGCGCGCGTCACCATCGTGCGTGGTGCGACGGGTCCGATGGCGATCGAGGTCATGCGCTCCACCGTCGTCGTCGCCGGCGAGACGCCCGTGAGCAGCACATGAGGGATGTCTCATCTCGGCGTCGACAGCCCCCGGGTGGGCTCGCGAGCGATCGGCGTGGCGACTTGCGCCGCATTCGAACGTGTGTTCGAATCGTCGACATGCGGTGGGAGGCTCAGCAGGCGACGCACGTCGACGACGACGCCCTGCCAGGGCTCGAGCAGCGCGCGGCGACGCTCGAGCGGTGGCCGACGCCCGGATTCGACGGCATGTCGTTCCTCGAGGTCACGGCGCGCAGCGCCCTCAACCACGTGGCAGGCGGCGGCCCGATGGGCGGCTCGTGGACGATCAACCCCTACCGCGGCTGCCAGCACGCCTGCGTGTACTGCTTCGCTCGCGACACCCACCGCTACCTCGAGCTCGACGCCGGCGCCGACTTCGACAGCCGCATCGTCGTGAAGGCGAACGTCGTCGAGGTGCTGGGGCGCGAGCTGCGCACCTCCAGGCGCGACGTCGACCGCGTGCACCTGGGCACGAACACCGACCCGTACCAGCGCGCGGAGGGGCGCTACCGGCTCATGCCCGGCATCCTGCGCGCCCTCGCGGGGCACGGCGCATCCATCGCGATCCTCACGAAGGGCACGCTGCTGCGGCGCGACGTGCCGTTGCTCGCCGAGCTCGCGAAGGACGTGCCGGTGTCGATCGCGATGTCGATCGCGGTGTTCGACGACGCGCTGCAGCAGTCCGTCGAGCCCGGCACGCCCTCGACGCAGGCTCGACTCGACACCGTGCGCGTCGTACGCGACGCGGGCCTCGACTGCGAGGTGTTCATGATGCCGGTCCTGCCGGGCCTCACCGACACCCGCGCGCACCTCGACGAGGCCTACGCGCGGATCGCCCAGGCTGGCGCGACGGGCGTCGCGACGTCGGCGCTCCACCTGCGACCGGGGGCACGCGAGTGGTACCTGCAGTGGCTCGCGGCCGAGCATCCGCACCTGCAGGAGCAGTACCGGCGCATCTACGGCGGTGGCGCGTACGCGTGCCGCGAGTACCGCGACTGGCTGCGGGCGCGCACGACGCCGCTGCTGCGGCGGCACGGGCTGCTGCGCGCACGGCAGGCGGATGGCACGGGCACGAACGTCGTGCGCGGCGCGGCCCGGCGCGGCGCGCAGCAGCTGCCGTCACGCCCCGTGGAGCCAGCCGACGCGCCCGCTCCCCTGTTCTGACCGCGGTTCAGGCCGGTCGCACGTCAGGCGGGTCGCACGGGCTGCTGCAGCTCGACGATCCAGTCGGCCTGGTCGGCGGAGACGGCGCGCACGTATCGCTCGCGCGACGCGCCGACGGGCACGAGCCCGCGCTCGGCGATCGCCGCGTGCAGCGCCGCCCACGTCGCCCGCACGCCCGACATGGGGCCGTGGTGCTCGAGGATCGCCGCCTGCTCGTGCGCATCGAGGTCGACCGACTCGGCCCCCTCGGGCACGAGCATCCCCACGACGTAGCCTGCGACGACCCGCATGCGGTCACCGTCGGCCTCGTAGGTCGCCACGGGCACGTCCTGCGCGCCGGGCGCATGGCCGAAGATGGCCTGCACCTCCTGGAACAGCGCCTCGACCGTGGCGGCCACCGCATCGGCGGGCACGACGTCGGACGCGGCTGCGAGCAGCAGTGCGGGCAGGGGGCGGATCTCGATGTCCGTCATGGTCGTCCTCGCGTCGGCGTGGGCGGGCGTGCGCCCGGGTGCCTCCAGCCTACGGATGCCCCCGGCTCCTAGCCGGCGCGGGCGCCCTCCGGCGCAGCGAGGCTCTCGCGAGCCCAGCGACCGAGGTCGTCGAGCACGGGCATGAGCCGCTGCCCTGCGTCGGTGAGCGCGTAGCGCACCGCGACGGGCGGGCCGGGCTCCACGACCCGGTCGACGAGCCCTGCGCCCGTCAGCTCGGCGAGCCGGTCGGCGAGCATCGTGTCGCTGATGCCGGGCACGGCGCGTCGCAGCTCGGCGAACGATCCTGCGCCGAAGCCGAGCACGCGCAGCAGCATGCCGTTCCACCGCTTGCCGAGCACCGAGAACGCGCGCGTGATCGCCACATCGCACACGTGCGGGTCGTCGGTGGGCTGCGTCATGCCCCCATCGTACGTCTGCTACGCTCACGAGAGTCGCTTCGTTTTTCTGAGCGACTCAGGATGCACCAGCGAGTGCACGCATCGTCAAGGAGCAGCATGACCCTCTTCCGCCTCGACGCGAGCATCATGCCCGCGACCTCCGCGAGCCGCGCGCTCGGCGACATCGTCGAGTCCACATGGACGACCGCGCGACCCGGCACCGAGGTGCAGCGCCGCGACGTCGGCACCGCGCCGATCGCCGCCGACCTGTGGGCCGCGGCCGTCACCGAGGGCTTCACCCCCGAGCCCGAGCGCACCGACCTGCAGCGCACGGCCCGTCGGCTCTCGACGACCCTCGCCGACGAGCTGCTCGGCGCCGACGCCATCCTGCTCACGGTGCCGCTCTACAACTACGGCGTCTCGCAGCACGCGAAGACGTGGTTCGACCTCGCCTACGCCGACCCGCGCATCGGCCCGGGCGCGACGGGCCTCGCGGGGAAGCCCGCCGTGCTCGTCACCGTGCTCGGCGGCTCGTACGCACCGGGCACGCCCAAGGAGGGCTGGGACCACTCCACCGGCTGGCTCGAGCGCGCGCTGCGCGACGTGTGGGGTCTCGACCTCGAGGTCGTGCGCCGCGACCTGACGCTCGCGGGCGTCAACCCGGCGATGGACGAGCTCGTGCCGCTCGCCGACGAGCGTCGCGTCGCCGCCGAGCAGCACGCCGCCGCCGCAGGAGCGCGGCTGGCCGACGCCCTCGCGTCGACGCGCGCCTGACGCCGCGCACGTCCGTCACGGGGAGGCGGGCGGTCCATCATCGGCCGCCCGCCCACTCGCGGACTCCGCGTAGGCAGCGCCCCACCGCGCCATCGCATCGATGAGCGGATGCACGCCCGAGCCCAGTGCCGTCAGCGAGTACTCGACCTTCGGGGGCACCTCGGCGTAGACGGTGCGCAGCACGAGCCCGTCCTCCTCGAGCTCCCGCAGCTGCCGCGTGAGGACGCGCGCGGTCGGCCGCCCCAGCAATCGTCCGAGCTCACCGAAGCGGAGCACGCCGTGATCGTGGAGCAGCGTCAGGATGCTCGGCTTCCACGCGCCTCCGAGCACGACGACCGCGATCTCCGCCGCGCACACCGTCGTCCACCCGGCTGCGACCTGCTCCGTCCTCGCGCGCATCGCGACTCCTAGGTATCAGATCGGTCACTACGTACCGAAGAGGTGCGTACTTGTCGTGATCGAGGCTATCCCGGAGGCTGAGGGCATGCACGAGGCGACCACCATCCGGGCCGGCGGCGATCGACGCCGCTGGCTCGCGATGATCCCGATGCTGCTGGGCATCCTCATCGGCGCCGTCACGATCAGCAGCGCCACGACCGCGCTGCCGTCGATGATCGTCGAGCTGCGGCTGACCCCCGTCGTCGCGACCTGGATCATCGACGCGTACCCGCTGGCGCTCGCCGTGTCGCTCGTCGTCGCCGCGCGCGCCGGCGACCGCTTCGGACGGCGCCGCGTCATGCTGCTGGGCTTGCTCGGCTTCGCCGCGTGCAGCCTGCTCGGCGGCCTCGCACCCGGCGGAGGCGTGCTCATCGCCGCGCGCGGGCTGCTCGGCGTCGCCGAGGCGCTCGTGATCGCCTCCGTCGTCGCCACGATCGGCGTGCAGTTCCGCGCGACGGAGCGGGTGCTCGCCTACGGTCTCTGGACGGCCACGTTCGGCGCCGGCAGCGCGTTCGGCCCCCTCGTGGGCGGCCTGCTCTCCGACGGCCCGGGCTGGCGCTGGATCATGCTCGGCGTCATCCCTGTCGCGGTGGTCGCCCTGGCGCTCTCGGCGTGGCTCGTCCCGGAGTCGCGCACGACCGCCGCGCCGGCCTGGGACGCCCGGAGCATCGCGCTCTCGGTCGCCGCGGTCGCCGGCATCGTCTTCGGGCTCCAGCACGCGGTGCTCGAGCCCATCGCATCCGCAGCGATCGGCGGGCTCGGCGTCGCGTCGCTGCTGCTGTTCGTCCGGCGACAGCGCCGCCTGCGCGATCCGCTCATCGACGTGTCCCTGTTCGCCAACGCACGGTTCTCCGTCGCGTACGTGCGCATCCTGGTCGCGACGGGCACGAGCTCGGCGACCGTCTACCTCGCGAGCCTCCACCTGCAGCAGGACCGTGGGCTGACGGCCGTCGAGGCGGGACTCACGCTGCTGCCCCACGCCGTGATGATCGTCGTCGGCGGCGTCCTCGCGCCGTGGACGCTGCGCGTGCTCTCCAGCAGCACCGCGACGGCGCTCGCGCTGCTGGCGCAAGCGGGCGGCCTCGCGTGGACGAGCCAGCAGCCCGAGAGCCTCGTCGCACCGCTGCTGCTCGTCGGGCTCGGGATGGGCGTCGTGGGCACGCTGGCGGCGACCGCGCTCTTCGACGTGACCACGGCCGAGCAGGCCGGGCAGGTGGGTGCGATCCAGGAGGTCGGGTTCGCGCTGGGAGCCGGGCTCGGCATCGCCGTCCTCGGCGCAGTCGCGGGAGCCCTCGCGGCCCAGGGATCGCTCGTGGCGTTCCTCACGGCGGCGGTCGCCGCCGCGGCGGCGGCCGTGCTCCCCGCGCTCGGCAGCCGGCGGCGGGGCACCGGCCCGCGCGGCGACCGCTCGGCGAGGCGCGCGACGACGAGCGTCGACGGCGGCTAGACGCGACCCGTGAGGATGCCGTGCCAGTACACCTGCGGCAGCACGTGGCGATCGAGCAGGTACCACGCGCGGTGCGCGCGCAGCTGGTCGAGGGCACGCACCGGCAGCGACCGGCGCAGCACGCCGCTGCGGTCGTACTCCGCGAACGACAGCCGCCCGCGACCCGTCGCCACCGGCGCGACCGTGGAGCCGTCGTAGCGCTCGAGCGGCTCGCCGGCGCGTGCGTGGCGGATGTTCTCCACGACGACGCGCGTCTGCGTGCGCAACGCGCCACCGGTGCGCCCGTCGCCGAGCGCCGCCCCGTCGCCGATCCCCCAGATGCGCGGATGCGTGCGGTGGCGCAGCGTCTCGGCGTCGACGTCGACGAAGCCGCCGGAGCCCGCGCCGTCCAGCCCCGAGGCGGCGACGAGCGGCGCCGCGACGTACGGCGGCAGCAGATGCAGCAGGTCGACGTGCAGCCTGCGCTCGCCGCCGGCGGCGGCCAGCACGACCTCGCCGTCGTCGATCGCGGCGACCCGCACGCCCGTGCGCACGTCGATGCCGTACGCGTCCAGGTGCCTGCGCCATTCCGCCTCGATCGCCGACACCGGGTGCAGCCGATCCTCGTCGTGCACGAGCACGACGTCGATCGCGTCGAGCACGCCCGTCCTGCGCCACAGGTCGCAGGCGAGCAGCAGCGGCTTGAGCGCCGTCTCGCGGCCGGAGGCGGGCTGGCCGTGCAGCGTGAACACCGCAGTGCCCCGCTCGAGCGTGCGGATGCGCTCCCATGCGCGAGCGAGCAGCGTCTCGTCGAACGTCGAGATCGCCGTGCCCTGCTGCAGCGCCGCGGCAGCGCCGGGGATGGCATCCCAGTCGAGCGCAGCACCGGGTGCGAGCACCACGTCGCCGCCTGCGACCTCGGTGCCGTCGGCGCACGTCACGACGCGCGTGACGGGGTCGATCGCCACCGCCGACGTGCGGTGCCACGTGACGCCGTCGGGGATGAGGCCCGCCTGGGGGCGCGTGAGCTCGGACGCGTCGGCGAGGCCGAGGCCGACGTAGTTCTGCAGCGGCTTGTACACGTGCCGCTCCGACGGCTCGATCACCCCGACGTCGCGACAGCCCCGCCGCCGCAGCCTCGCCGCGGTCGCGAGCCCGCCGTTGCCGGCACCGATCACCAGGACGTCGTGCCGATGCGTGGTCATTGCAGCCACGCTACGGCGGTGATGCAGGCGCGCGCGGGCCCTTGACGCGGCCCCTCACGGCAGCGCGTACCGGTCGACGTCGAGCGTGAGGAGGTCCTCGAGGTACCGGAGGTTCGCGCGCTCCGTCTCGACGCCCTCCGTGAGATGCCACGTGCCCCACTCGAGCCGCATGTAGGTCAGAGCGGTCGGCCACAGCGCCCTCTCGACGTCCGTCAGCCGCGGCGCGCGCTCCAGGTAGGCGGCGAGGAACGCGCGCCACTCCTCGCTCGACAGGGCTCGGCCTGCGCATCCTGCGTCCTCGAGCGGGAAGAGCAGCACGGCGAGGGCGAGGTCGAGGAGGCGGGGGGCGAGCGCGGCGTTCTCGAGGTCGAAGGCGAGCGCACCCTCGTCGTCGAACAGGAGGTTCGCGGCCCGATGGTCGAGGGAGACGGGCAGCAGCGGCAGCCGTGCGCCCCGAACGGCGTCGAGGGTCGCGCCGAAGTCGCGCAGCTCGGCGACCCACGGCGCGACGTCGGCGGTCGGCCAGTGCTCGGCTGCCGATGCACGCACCGCGTCGACGTCCTCGGCGATCGAGTCAGCGGCGGCGGTGCCCCACTCGAACGCGGGGAACCCGTCGATGGCGAGTGCGGCGGATGCGGCATGCAGCTCGCCGAGGAGCCTGGCCGCGGCGCGGAGGTCGTCGATGGAGCCTTCCCAGCCGCGGCCGTGCAGCCGCGGATACGCGACCCAGCGCTGCGTCCCGCGTTCGCCGTCGACCTCCACGTCGACCGCGACGGCAGGCAGCAGCGGCGCGACCGTGCGGATGCCGTGGGCGACGAGCGCACGCTGCCATGCCTCGAGCGCGTGCTGGCCCGAGCCCCAGGTGCGCTTCACGACGGCGGGCACGTCGCCGCCGTCTGCATGCACGCGGGCTCGCCACACGAGCGAGAAGGGGTGGAGGGAGTCGGCGTCGTCGAGCGTCAGCTGCTCGCCGAACGCATGCTGGACCATCGCGTGCACGCTCATGGTCTCCACCGTACGAGCGGCGGCGGCAGTCCGTCGAGGTCGGTCAGCGCGTCGGCCAGTGCCATCCGGGCGCGTCGAGCAGCCCCTCGCGGCCGGCGACGAGCGTCTCGCCGTCGTGCTTCTCGAGCTCGACGCGCGCCCCGCCGAGCGCATCGGCGAGCCGCTGCTGGTGCGTGACGACCACGATCTGCGTCGCCGCGGCGGCCTGCTGCACGAGCGCGACGAGCGGCTCGATCAGGTCGACGTGGAGGCTGCGCTCCGGCTCGTTCAGCACCACGAGGCTCGGCTTCTCGGCCGAGAGCAGCGCGGCGACCAGCAGCAGGTACTGCAGGGTGCCGTCCGAGAGCTCGGTCGCGGCGAGCGGCCGCAGCATGCCGGGCTGCTCGAGCGCGACGGTCATGCGCCCCTCTGCCATCGGCAGCAGCAGTCGCGACCCCGGGAACGCGCGGTCGATCGCGTCGTCGACCTCTCGCCTCCACCCCGCCTCGATCGCCGTCTGCAGCACCGCCGCGAGGTTCGCGCCGTCGTCGTCGAGGCGCACGGCGCGCGTCGCGACCTGCGGCTGCCTGGCAGGGGCCGACCGGTCGGTGCGAAGCGCATCGTGGAACCGCCAGCCGCGCAGCATGCGGCGAGCACCCGCGAGCTCCGCCGCCTCCTGGTGGCCCGCGAGCTCGTCGAGCACCGAGGCCCACGGATGCATGTTCGTGGCGAGGTGCTGCCAGCCGCCGTCGCCGCGCATCCGGGCGAGGCCGCGCGTGCGCTCGACGAGCACGCTCGCGGGTCTGGGATCGGCACCCGCGAACACGTGCTCCTGCTTGATCTCGGGGTCGAGGTCGAAGGCGCTTCGCTGCGCGACCGGGATGCCGAGGTCGATCGCGTAGCCCAGCTCGTCGGTCGCGACGCCGAGCCGCAGCGCGACGGGGCCCGAGCGAACGGTGCCCTGCACCGCTCGCCCACGACCGGAGCCCTGCTCGGGGCCGGCCCAGCGCACGGCGTCGAGGCCACCGACCGACGCGAGCGAGCCGATCACGCGCCCCTCGCCGCAGTCGGCCAGCAGACGCAGCGACCGATACAGGTTCGACTTGCCGCTGCCGTTGGCACCCGTCACGACCGTGAGCGGCTCGAGGTCGACGACGAGCGTGCGGATCGACCGGTACCCCTCGATCGCGAGCCTCGAGATCATGCGCCCAGCAGCCCCCGCACGTACGCCGCCTGCCCTGCGTGCTGGATGTCGTCGTCGGCGACGCTCACGAGCCGCACGCCGAGCGTGACCGGCGGATCCCACGCGTCGTCGACGACGCGGTCGAGGTCGGCCTCGACGAGGGTGTCGAGGTAGGCCGTCGTGCGCGCGTGCACGGCGTCGAAGTAGGCAAGCAGCGCCTGCGCGGACTCGGGTCGCACGCGGGCGACGGCGTCGGCGTCGTGGCCGTAGCCGGTGTCGTCCGCGTCGGGCTCGAGCCCGAAGGTCGCAGCCCACACCCCCGTCGCCCAGTGCTGGTCGTCGCCCGTGAGCTCGGAGACGTGATGGTCCTGCACGCGGGCGAGATGCCACACGAGCCAGCCGATGGTGTTCGCTCCCTCGACCGGCACGGCCGTGAGGTGCTCGGGCTCGAGGCCGTCGACGGCCCGGCGCACCTCGCCGGGGATGCGTCCGTAGAGCTCGTGCAGCAGTGCGATGGCGTCCATCACGCCTCCTTGTCGTCGGTGGTGCTCTCGTCGGCGCTGGTCTCGTCGACGCTGGTCTCGTCGGCGCTGCTCTCGTCGGCGCTGGGTGCCTCGTCGGCGAGCGCTCCCGGCCCCTCGGTGACGAGCAGGTGGAACTGCGCGGCGTCGAGGATGCGCAGCCCGAGCGCCTCGGCCTTGGTGAGCTTCGAGCCTGCACCCGGTCCTGCAGCGACGAAGTGGGTCTTCTTCGACACGCTCGAGGCGGCCTTGCCGCCTGCGGCCATGATGGCCTCCAGCGCCCCCTCGCGGGTGTAGCCCTCGAGCGAGCCCGTCGCGACGACCGTGAGGCCCGCGAGCACGCCGCCCGCAGCCGCTGCGGCGCCGGGACCGGGGTGGCCCGGCGTCGCGAAGCGCACGCCCGCGGCACGCCAGCGCTGCAGGATCTCCTGATGCCAGTCGACGGCGAGCCAGTCGATGAGCGCATCGGCGATGATCGGTCCGACGCCCTCGACCTCTGCGAGCTCGTCGCGCGTCGCGCGCTCGATGGCCTCGAGCGATCCGAACCAGCCAGCGAGGGCGCGTGCGGCGACGGGGCCGACGTGGCGGATGCTGAGGCTCACGAGCTGACGCCACAGGTCGGTGGTCTTGGCGCGCTCGAGCTCGGCGAGCAGCGTGAGCGCCTGCTTCGACGGCTGCGGGCCCTCGAGGCCCTGCTTGCGCTCGGCCGCCGTGGGATTGCGCTGGAACGGCGTGCGCCGGCTGATCTCGTCGGTCTTCGCGTCGCGCTTGGGCTCGCCCGTCTCGCCGTCGCGCACGACGACCTCGATGCCGAGAAGGTCGTCGATCGTGAGCTCGAAGAGCCCCGCCTCCGTCTCGAGCGGCGGCGTCGCGGGCACCTCGGGCTGCGTGAGCGCCGCGGCGGTGACCTCGCCGAGCGCCTCGACGTCGAGGGCTCCCCTGCTGCCGACGTGCTCGACGCGGCCGCGCACCTGGGCGGGGCACGAGCGCGCGTTGGGGCAACGCAGGTCGACGTCGCCCTCCTTCATGGGTCGCAGCTCGGTGCCGCAGTCGGGGCAGTGGCTCGGCATGACGAACGCCCGCTCGGTGCCGTCGCGCAGCTCTGCGACGGGGCCGAGCACCTCGGGGATGACGTCGCCGGCCTTGCGCAGCACGACGGTGTCGCCGATGAGGACGCCCTTCGCGACCACGACGTCCTGGTTGTGCAGGGTCGCCTGGCGCACGACGGAGCCCGAGACCGCGACGGGCTCCATGACGGCGAACGGCGTCGCCCGCCCGGTGCGGCCCACGCTCACGACGATGTCGATCAGGCGCGTGTGCACCTCCTCGGGCGGATACTTGTACGCGATGGCCCACCGCGGAGCGCGGCTCGTGGCGCCGAGCTCGTCGTGCAGCGCGAGCTCGTCGACCTTCACGACGACGCCGTCGATCTCGTGCTCCACCGCGTGGCGGTCGCGGCCGTGCTGCTCGACGAAGGCGACGACGCCGTCGACGTCGTCGACGACGCGTAGGTACGGGCTCGTCGGCAGACCCCACTCGGCGAGCAGGCCGTAGACCTCGGACTGGGATGCGACGGGCGGCTGCTCCCACGCGCCGATGCCGTGCACGTACAGCCGCAGCGCCTGCACGCGCGCGTCGCCAGCCTCGCGCTCGAGCCCGTCCTTCTTGTCGAGCTGCTGGCGCAGGCCTCCGCTCGCGGCGTTGCGCGGGTTCGCGAACGCCGGGAAGCGGCGCAGCGCGGAGTCGATCGCCTTCTGCTCGTCGAACTCGCCGCGGCTCGCCGCAGGGCGCGCCTCCCACCGCTCGCGCGTGATCGCGAGCTGGCGTGCACGCAGCCGCTCCTGCAAGGCGTTGAGCCGCTCGAACTCGGCCGAGGGGATGAAGACCTCGCCACGCACCTCGACGATGGGCGGATGCCCGGTGCCCGAGAGCTCGCGCGGGATGCCCGCGACGCGCAGCGCGTTCTCGGTCACGTCCTCGCCGACGCGGCCGTCGCCGCGCGTCGCAGCGGTGACGAGCCTGCCGTGCTCGTAGCGCAGCGCGATCGCGAGGCCGTCGATCTTCAGCTCGCACAGCCATGCGCCCTCGCGACCTGCGGAGGCGACGGTCTTGGCCGCCCACTCGCGCAGCTCCTCGACGGAGAAGACGTTGTCGAGGCTCAGCATGCGCTCGGCGTGCTCGACCGGGTCGAACAGCGCCGAGACGGCGCCGCCGACCGTCTGCGTCGGCGAGTCCTGCGACCGCAGCTCGGGATGCTCGCCCTCGAGCACCTCGAGCTCGTGCACGAGCGCGTCGTACTCGGCGTCGGCGAGCACCTGCGCGTCTCGCTGGTAGTAGGCCTCGCGCGCCTGCTCGATCTGCTCGCGAAGCTGCCGTGCGCGGTCGTTCGCCGCGTCGAGCGTCGTCGTCATGCACCCATCCTCTCCCGAACCGCCCACACGGCCCCGACTCGTCCGGCAGGCCGACCAGGCCCCGTCAGACGCCGGCGTGCGTCGCGGCGACCGTGCGGTCGATCGTGCACTGTCCCAGCACGCGCGTGCCGAGGTACAGCACGGCCGACTGGCCCGTCGCGACGCCCATCAGCGGCTGCTCGACGCGCACGACGAGCTCCTCGCCGACGAGCGTCGCCACGGCGGGCACGGGATCGGCGTGCGCACGGATCTGCACCTCGACGGCGAGGCCGCTCGCGAGCCCCGCGTGCCGCTCCCCCGCCCACGAGATGCGCGATCCTGCGAGCTCGACGACCGCGAGCGCCTCCCTCGGCCCCACGACGACCTCGCGCGTCGACGGCCGCACCTCGAGCACGAACCGCGGACGCCCGTCCGGGCTCGGCACCCCGATGCCGAGCCCGCGACGCTGACCGACCGTGTAGCCGTGCGCACCGGCGTGGCCGCCCACGACCGTGCCGTCGCGCTCGACGATCGAGCCCGGCGCATCCCCGAGCCGCTCGGAGAGGAAGCCGCGCGTGTCGCCGTCGGGGATGAAGCAGATGTCGTGGCTGTCGGGCTTGCTCGCGACCGTGAATCCGCGACGCTCGGCCTCGGCGCGCACCTCGGCCTTCGAGGGGGTGTCTGCGAGCGGGAACATGCAGTGCGCGAGCTGCTCGGTCGTGAGCACGCCGAGCACGTACGACTGGTCCTTCGCCCAGTCGGCGGCGCGGTGCAGCTCGGGCCCCGAGCCGCTCGTCTCGACGCGCGCGTAGTGGCCGGTGGCGACGCGGTCGAAGCCGAGGCCGATCGCGCGGTCGAGCAGCGCGGCGAACTTGATGCGCTCGTTGCAGCGCAGGCACGGGTTCGGGGTTCGGCCGGCGGCGTACTCGCCGAGGAAGTCGTCGACGACCTCCTCCTGGAACCGCTCCGAGAAGTCCCACACGTAGAAGGGGATGCCGAGTCGGTCGGCGACGCGGCGCGCATCCATCGCGTCCTCGACGGTGCAGCAGCCGCGCGACCCCGTGCGCAGCGTGCCCGCGTTGCGGTTGAGGGCGAGGTGCACGCCGACGACGTCGTGGCCGGCCTCGACGGCGCGCGCAGCCGCGACGGCGGAGTCGACGCCTCCCGACATCGCTGCGAGCACCTGCATGGGCTCCACGGTACCGAGCGATGCGCCCAGCCTTCGCCAGGCGACCGTGGTCGCTCGTGGTCGGGAGTGGTCGCTCGTCGCGACCACCCGTGACCAGTCAGCGGCGACGAGTGACCGGCGGGCTACGCCGACGCAGCCCGCGCGGTCGCGATCGCACCGGGCAGGGCTGCGCAGAGGGCATCGACGTCGTCGGACGTCGTCGTGCGGCCGAGCGAGATGCGCAGGGGTGCGAGGCGGCCGAGCCCCATCGCACGCAGCACGTGCGACGGCTCCTGCACGCCCGCCGTGCACGCCGAGCCGTTCGAGACGGCGAAGCCGAGGCGGTCGAGCGCGAAGACGATCGTCTCGGCCTCCGCATCGGCGATCGCGAGGTGCGCGATGTGCGGTGCGCGCGCATCCGCGGGCGCCGTCGCCAGGACGCCAGGCACCGCGACGCCAGCGGCGAGCACGCGGTCGCGCAGGGCAGCGAGGCGCGACGCCTCCGCGGGCAGCTCGTCGACGGCCTCCGCGATCGCGATCGAGGCGAGGTGCGCGCCGAGCACGTCCTGCGTGCCCGGGCGCAGCCCGCGCTGCTGGCCGCCACCGTGCGCGATCGGCGCGATCGGCGCGTCGCGGGCGACGAGCAGCACGCCGACCCCCACGGGGCCGCCGACCTTGTGCGCCGAGAGCCCGATCGTCGTCGCACCGCCCGCGCCGAGCCCGAGCGCCGCCGCCGACACCCGCACGTGCCCGAGCGCCTGCACGGCATCGACGTGCAGCGGCACGCCCGCCGAGCCTGCGAGGGCCGCGAGCACCGCGACGTCCTGCACCGTGCCGATCTCGTTCGACACCCACAGCGCCGTCGCGAGCGCCGCCCCGTGCAGCGCCTCGGCGAAGGCCGCGGCATCCACGACTGCGGTCGACGAGATCGGCACCCACCGCACCTCGCGGCCCGCCGCCGCGAGCGCCTCGGCCGTGTCGAGGGTCGCGTGGTGCTCGCCGTCCGGCACGACGATCGCGCCCGGCCGCGTGCGCGCGATGCCCTGCAGCGCGAGGTTCGTCGACTCCGTGCCGCCCGAGGTGAGCACGACCTCGGTCGGATGCGCGTCGAGGGCGGCTGCGATGCGCTCACGCGCCTCCTCGAGCAGTGCGGCGGCGCGCTGGCCAGCACGGTGCGTCGAGGCGGGGTTGGCGAGCACCGGCGCGTCGGCGAGCGCCGCGCGCACGCTGTCGCGCAACGGCGTCGTGGCAGCGTGGTCGAGGTACCGCATGGCGTCGCCTAGCCTATGGATGTGGATGGGTTCGTCGGCGACCTCGGTCTCCGAGCGACCGGGTCCGGGCACAGCCTGCGCGTGTGGTCGCGCAGCGCGAGTGCCATGGAGCTGCGCGTGTTCGACGCGGACGACCTCGATCTCGTCGCCCACCGCGTCCCGATGCGGCGCGGCGACGACGACGTGTGGAGCGTCGAGAGCGATCTGCTGCAGCCGGGCACGGCGTACGCGGTGGGCGTCGACGGCCCCACGGGCCCCACGCATCGCTTCGACGCGAGCAGGCACGCGCTGCCGCCGCACGCGAAGGGCATCCAGCGCACGCGCACCGGCGAGCACCGTGCGACGGTCATCGACTCGACGTTCGACTGGGGCGACTCGACACGGCCCATGACGCCGCTCGACGAGACGGTCATCTACGAGGCCCACGTCAAGGGCCTCACGAGCCTGTCGCCGCACATGCCGCCGGAGCTGCGCGGCACGTACGCGGGCCTGGCGCATCCGAGCACCATCGCGTACCTCAAGGACCTCGGGGTCACGGCGGTGCAGCTGCTGCCCATCCACTACTTCCTCTCCGAGCAGCGGCTGCTCGAGCAGGGGCGCGTGAACTACTGGGGCTACAACACGCTCTCGTGGCTCACGCCGCATGGCGACTACGCCTCGCGAGCCAACCGCCTCGACGGCACGGGCGGCGTGCTGCGCGAGGTGAAGGGCATGGTGCGGCTGCTGCACGAGGCGGGCCTCGAGGTGTACCTCGACGTCGTGTACAACCACTCGGCGGAGGAGGGCCCGGGCGGCCCGCCTGCGAGCCTGCGCCTCATCGACGACGCGTCGTACTACCGCCAGACCGAGCACGGCGACTACGTCGACGTCACCGGATGCGGCAACACGGTCGACTTCTCGCTGCCGGCCGCGCAGGCGCTCGTCATGGACAGCCTGCGCTACTGGGCGCACGACGTGCAGATCGACGGCTTCCGCTTCGACCTCGCCGTGACGCTCGGCCGTGGCGACGACGCGTCGTTCTCCCCCGACCATCCGCTGCTGCGGGCGATCGCGACGGACCCCGAGCTGCGTGGCGTGAAGATGATCGCGGAGCCGTGGGACGTGGGGATGGGCGGCTGGCAGGTCGGGCAGTTCGGCGACGGCTGGAGCGAGTGGAACGACGGCTACCGCGATCGCGTCCGACAGTTCTGGCTCGGCGACTACCGCAGGCTGCGGCACGGCGAGCCGGCGACGACGTCGGTCGGCCCGATCGCGCACGCCATGTCCGGCAGCCAGGGCTCGTTCACCGGCCGCCGCGGCCCGCTCGCGAGCGTCAACCTCGTGACGGCGCACGACGGCTTCACCCTCACCGACCTCGTCCGCTACGACGAGAAGCACAACCTCGCCAACGGCGAGGACAACCGCGACGGCACGAGCGACAACCGCTCGTACAACCACGGCGTCGAGGGCAGGACGGAGGAGCTCGCCGTGCAGCTCGACCGCAGGCGGTCGATGCGCAACGTGCTCGGCACCCTGCTGACGTCGGCCGGCATCCCCATGCTCACCGCCGGCGACGAGTTCGGGCGCACGCAGCGCGGCAACAACAACGCCTACTGCATCGACTCGGCGCTCACGTGGATGCCGTGGGTGCGCAAGCCGTGGCAGGACGAGTTCCTCGAGCAGACGCGCAGGCTCATCCGCCTCCGCCGCGAGCATCCTGCGCTGCGCCCCCTCGAGTTCGGCCGCGACGACCTGCGGGTCGCCGGCTCGAGCCGCATGGAGTGGTTCAACGCGTTCGGCGCACCCATGACGATCGAGGACTGGGAGCACGCGCACGACCGCACGCTGCAGTACATGTGCGAGTCGACGCCGATCGACGAGCCGTACTCTCGCGTGCTCGTCGTGCTGCACGGCTCGCCGCGCGACGCCGACGTCACGCTGCCGAACGCCGACGGCGTCGAGGGCTTCGCGCTGCTGTGGTCGAGCGCGGACGACCGGCACGACGGCGAGGTGCGCCTGCCTGGCGACACCGTGACGGTGCAGCCGATGAGCCTGCGCGTGTACCGCGTCGACGGCGTGCCGGAGGCGGGGGTGCCGGAGGCTGAGATCGTCGTGATGCGCTCGCGCTCGACGCCGCCTCCTCCCCCGCCGCCGACCGTGGGCTGACGCGGGCCGTCGCGCTCGGTGCGCCTCAGCCGGCGACGGCCACGAGCCCGAGCTCCGCCGCCGACGCGAGGTGCGGATGCGTCGGCACGACGCGCACGCCGTACCCGAACGTGCCGGCGCGCGTGGCAGGCAGCGTCGCCGCGAACCGATGCGCGGACGCCGACGCACCCTCGTGCTCGAGCGCGGAGACGTGCGTGTCGTGCAGATCGCCCGCCTCGCTCATCCGCCCGGCCACGACCTCGACGCACACATCCTCTGGCGAGAGGGACCCGAGCTCGACGAAGACGCGCACGTCGATCGCGTCGCCCACGACGGGCGTGCGGTCGACGCCGTCGATCTCGACGTGCAGCACGCGCACGGCGTCGAAGCCGGCGCGCACGCGCGTCACCCACGCGGCGAGCTCCTTCGCAGGCGCGTGGCCGTCTGCGACGATGGCGCGCTCGGCGACCGCCGCGGGCGCGTAGAGGTCGCGCACGTACTGCTGCAGCATGCGCTCGGCGCTCAGCGCGGGGCTGAGGGTCTCGAGCGTGTGCCGGATGGAGGCGATCCACGCGTGCGGCAGGCCGCTTTCGTCGCGGTCGTAGAAGCGCGGCGCCACCTGATGCTCGACGAGGTCGTAGAGCGCGGTCGCCTCGAGCGCGTCGCGCGTGGCAGCGTCGACGTGCTCGTTGGCGGACGGGATCGCCCAGCCGTTCTGCTCGTCGTGGTGCTCCTCCCACCAGCCGTCGAGGATCGACAGGTTGAGGGATCCGTTGAGCGCGGCCTTCATGCCGCTCGTGCCGCACGCCTCGAGCGGCCGCAGGGGGTTGTTGAGCCACACGTCGCAGCCGGGGTAGAGGGACTTCGCCATCGAGATGTCGTAGTCCTCGAGGAACACGATGCGCTCGCGCACCGCGGGGTCCTGCGCGAACCGCACGAGCTCCTGGATGAGCTGCTTGCCCTGCTCGTCCGCCGGGTGCGACTTGCCTGCGATGACGAGCTGCACCGGCCGCTCGGGATGCGTCAGCAGCGCGCGCAGCCGCTCGCGGTCGTGCAGCATGAGGGTGAGCCGCTTGTACGTGGGCACGCGGCGCGCGAAGCCGATCGTCAGCACGTCGGGGTCGAGGAGCCGGTCGATCCATGCCGGCGCAGCACCCTGGTTGCGCTCGTGCTGCGCGCGCGTGCGCCTGCGCGCCTCGTCGACGAGGTGCGCGCGCATGTCGCGGCGCGCGGCCCAGAGCATGTCGTCGCCGAGCACCTCCGAGCCCCAGTCGGCCCTGGTGGTGTCGGCGGCGCCGAGCACCTCCGACGCGAGGCGCTTGAGGTGCGGCGAGGTCCACGTCGCGGCGTGCACGCCGTTCGTGACGGATCCGATGGGCACGTCGTCGGCGTCGAATCCCGGCCACAGCGCGCCGAACATCTGCCTCGACACGCTGCCGTGGAGACGCGAGACGCCGTTCGCGCGCTGCGCGAGGGCGAAGCCGAGCCTCGCCATGTTGAACACGCTCGCGTCGTCCTCGGCTCCCAGACGCAGCACGTCGTCGGCATCGATGCCCGGCACGAGGTCGCCGGCTGCGAAGTGGTCGCGCACGAGCGAGGCGTCGAAGCGGTCGATGCCGGCCGGCACGGGCGTGTGGGTCGTGAACACGGTGCCTGCGCGCACGACGCGCAGCGCCTCGTCGAACGAGAGCCCCTCGGCGACGAGCGTGCCGATGCGCTCGAGCCCGAGGAATCCCGCGTGCCCCTCGTTCGAGTGGTACACCTCCGGCATCGCACCGCCGGTGCGCTGCGCGTACGCGGCGAGCGCGCGCACGCCGCCGATGCCCAGCAGCAGCTCCTGCACGAGCCGGTGCTCGCCGCCGCCGCCGTAGAGCCGGTCTGCGACGCCGCGCAGCTCCTCGCCGTTCTCGCGCACGTTCGTGTCGAGCAGCAGCAGCGGCACGCGGCCGACGCGCGCCTCCCAGATGCGGGCGTGCAGCGTGCGTCCGCCTGGCAGCGCGAGGGTCACGAGCACGGGGGCGCCGTCGTCGTCGCGCAGCACCGTGAGCGGCAGGCCGTCGGGGTCGAGCACGGGATACGACTCCTGCTGCCAGCCCTCGCTGGAGATCGCCTGCCGGAAGTAGCCCGCCTGGTAGAACAGGCCCACGCCGACGATGGGGATGCCGAGGTCGCTCGCGGCCTTGAGGTGGTCGCCTGCGAGGATGCCGAGCCCTCCCGAGTACTGCGGCAGGGCGCTCGTGATGCCGAACTCGGGCGAGAAGTACCCGATGGAGCGCGGCGCACCCTCGAGCGACTGGTACCAGCGCGCCTGCGCGAGGTAGTCGTCGAGATCCTCCGCGAGCGCGTGGACGCGGGCGACGAAGCCCTCGTCTGCCGCGAGCTCGGCGATGCGATCCTGCCCGATGCGGCCGAGCAGCTGGATCGGATCGTGGCCGGCGCCCCGCCACGCGTCGAGCGAGACCTCGCGGAACAGCTCGCGGGTGGGCTCGTGCCACGACCATCGCAGGTTCGTCGCGAGCGCCTCGAGGGGGCGCAGCGACTCCGGCAGCGACGATCGGACGGTGAACGTGCGGATGGCCTTCACGAGGGCAGCGTAGCGAGCACGACGCGCGCAGGCAGCCCTCGACGTCGCGGATAGCACAGGGAGCCGCCGTACCCGCAATCCCCCTGTCCGCCGTCGGCGCGCGCCCGTCCCTTCGGTAGCGTGGGGCCCGTGGCGAAGGAGAAGCGCCGAGGCGCGTTCACCAGGAAGCAGCAGGAGCAGACGGCCGCGCCGTCGGAGGCGGTGACGCCTGCGGCGGAGCCGCAGGAGCCTGCCGCTCCTCCGAGCGCGCCGTCGGCCGAGGGCGAGGTGGCGGGCTCGCACGAGCCGCCCGCGCTCGTCGAGCCGCCGACGGCTCCGACGCTGGGCCTGCGCCGTCCGTCGCCGCGCCCCGCAGCGGGTGCCACGAGCGACGCGCCGCCCTCCGCCCCCGCTGCCCCTCGCCCTGCGGCGTCCGCGACGACGGCGGCCCCGGCTGCGCCCGCGGATCCGCGCGCGCAGACCACGACCGGCCGCATCCCCGTGCGCGACCTGTTCCCCGTCATCCCCGGCTCCCCGCATCCTGCGAAGGCCGTCGTGGGCGAGGTCGTGCCGTTCTCGGCGACGGTGTTCCGAGAGGGCCACGACCAGGTCGGCGCGACCCTCGTGCTCACGGCCCCCTCCGGCGCCGTGCACCGCGAGCGCATGCGGCTCGTCGCGCCCGGCACCGACCGCTACTCCGCGCTCGCCGCGATCGACGAGCAGGGCGCGTGGTCGTGGCACGTCGAAGGCTGGAGCGACGACTGGGGCACGTGGCTGCACGACGCCGAGATCAAGATCGGCGCGGGCATCGACGTCGAGCTCATGCTCGAGATCGGCGCACGCCTGCTCGAGCGCGCGATCGCCGACGCGTCGGCGCCGTCGAGCCTCGCCGCGATCGCGGCCGTGCTGCGGCAGAGCGAGCTCCCCGCCGACGAGCGCTGGCGCGCCGCGACGACGCAGGAGGTGCGCGACCTCCTCGAGGCGCACCCGCCGCGCGCGCTCGTGTCCACCTCCGACGACGTGCCGCTCAAGGTCGAGCGCACGCGCGCGCTCGTGGGCTCGTGGTACGAGTTCTTCCCCCGCTCCGAGGGTGCGGTGCGCACCGAGGACGGTTGGATCTCGGGCACGTTCCGCACCGCGCAGGAGCGTCTGCCCGGCGTCGCCGCCATGGGCTTCGACGTGCTCTACCTGCCGCCGATCCACCCCATCGGCGAGGTGAACAGGAAGGGCCCGAACAACACGCTCACGCCCGGCCCCGGCGATCCCGGCAGCCCCTGGGCGATCGGCTCGCGCCACGGCGGCCACGACGCCGTCCACCCCGACCTCGGCACGATCGACGACCTTCGCGAGTTCGTCGCGGAGGCGGGCCGTCACGGTCTCGAGGTCGCGCTCGACTTCGCGTTGCAGTGCGCCCCCGACCACCCGTGGGTCACCGAGCACCCCGAGTGGTTCACGCACCTGCCGGACGGCACGATCGCGTTCGCCGAGAATCCGCCGAAGAAGTACCAGGACATCTACCCGGTCAACTTCGACAACGATCCCGCCGGCATCTGCGCCGAGACGGTGCGGCTGCTCGAGCAGTGGATCGACTGCGGCGTGCAGATCTTCCGCGTCGACAACCCGCACACGAAGCCCGTGTGGTTCTGGGAGTGGGTCATCGCCACGGTGACCGACCGGCATCCCGACGTCATGTTCCACGCAGAGGCGTTCACGCGACCCGCGATGATGCAGACGCTCGCGCAGGTCGGCTTCCAGCAGTCGGTGACGTACTACGCGTGGCGCAACTCGAAGGAGGAGCTCAGCGAGTACCTCGCGGAGGTCTCCGGCGAGCAGGCGGCGTGGTTCCGACCGAACTTCTGGACGAACACGCCCGACATCCTGACCGAGTTCCTGCAGTTCGGCGGGGTGCCTGCGTACAAGATCCGCGCCGCCATCGCTGCGACGGCCGTGCCGTCGTGGGCGGTGTACGCGGGCTACGAGCTCATCGAGGACGTCGCGAGGCCGGGCTCCGAGGAGAACGTCGACAACGAGAAGTACGAGTACAAGGACCGCGACTGGGCCCGCGCCGAGCGCATGGGCGCGTCGATCGCGCCGTACCTCACGCGGCTCAACCGCATCCGCCGCGAGCACCCTGCGCTGCAGCAGCTGCGCAACCTCACGGTGCACTGGAGCGACGACGACGCCATGCTCGTCTACTCGAAGCACCTCGACGGCCGCTTCACCCCCTCCGGTCGCCCCGACACGATCCTCGTGGTCGCCAACGTCGACCCGCATTCGGTGCGGCAGACGATGGTGCACCTCGACCTCGCCGCCCTGGGCCTCGAGCCCGGCTCGACGATCGAGGTCCACGACCTCGTGACCGACCAGGTCTGGCAGTGGGGCGACGACGCGTTCGTGCGCCTCGACGCCTTCGTCGAGCCCGTCCACATCCTGCACGTGAGGCACCCATGACGACGATCGACGACGCGACGCTCGAGCGGCTCGCGACCGGCACGCACCCGACCCCCCACGATCTGCTGGGCGCGCATCCCGACGGCGACGACCACGTCGTCCGCGTCGTGCGCAGGCTCGCACGCAGCGTCGAGGCCCTGCACGATGCTGGCGAGCCCACCGCGCTCGCCCATGTCGGCCACGGCGTGTGGGAGGGCAGCGTGCCAGGACCCGTCGCCCCCTACCGGGTGCGGGCGACGTACGACGACGGCGTGCCGCACGAGGCCGAGGACCCGTACCGGTTCTGGCCGACGGTCGGCGAGCTCGACGCGCACCTCTGGCACGAGGGCAGGCACGAGCAGGCCTGGGAGGTGCTGGGCAGCCATGTCCGCGAGCATCAGGGCGTCGAGGGCACCTCGTTCGCCGTGTGGGCGCCGAACGCGCGTGCCGCGCGCGTGCTCGGCGACTGGAACGGCTGGGACGGCACCGATCACGCGATGCGCTCGATGGGCGTCAGCGGCATCTGGGAGCTCTTCGTGCCCGGCGTCGGCGCAGGCGACGCGTACAAGTACGAGCTGCTGACGGCCGACGGCTGGGTGCGTCGCGCCGACCCGTTCGCGCAGTTCACCGAGGTGCCGCCTGCGACGGCGTCGAAGACGGGCGTGTCGCAGTTCGAGTGGAGCGACGACGAGTGGATGCGCGCCCGCGCGCAGTCCGACCCGCACCAGGGACCCATGTCGGTGTACGAGATGCACTTCGGCTCGTGGCGGCCCGGGCTCTCGTACCGTGAGATGGCCGATCCGCTCATCGCCTACCTCGACGAGACGGGCTTCACGCACGTCGAGTTCATGCCGCTCGCCGAGCACCCCTTCGGCGGCTCGTGGGGCTACCAGGTCACCGGCTACTACGCGGCGACGAGCAGGTTCGGGCATCCCGACGACCTGCGCTACCTCATCGACCGCCTCCACGGCGCCGGCTACGGCGTCATCATGGACTGGGTGCCCGCCCACTTCCCGAAGGACGAGTGGGCGCTCGCGCGCTTCGACGGCACGCCGCTGTTCGAGCACGGCGACCCCCGCCGCGGCGAGCAGCTCGACTGGGGCACGAACGTGTTCGACTTCGGTCGCAGCGAGGTGCGGGGCTTCCTCGTCGCGAATGCCGTGTACTGGCTCGAGCAGTTCCACATCGACGGGCTGCGCGTCGACGCCGTCGCATCGATGCTGTACCTCGACTACTCGCGCGCCGACGGGCAGTGGCTCCCGAACGTGCACGGCGGACGCGAGAACCTCGAGGCGATCTCGCTGCTGCAGGAGGTCAACGCGACCGCGTATCGCCGCTGCCCCGGCATCGTCATGATCGCCGAGGAGTCCACGTCGTGGCCCGGCGTCACGCGACCGACGGACCAGGGCGGGCTCGGCTTCGGCATGAAGTGGAACATGGGCTGGATGCACGACACGCTCCGGTACATGCAGGTCGATCCGATGCACCGGTCGCACCACCACCACGACATCACGTTCGCGTTCCTCTACGCGTTCTCGGAGGCGTTCACGCTGCCCATCAGCCACGACGAGGTCGTGCACGGCAAGGGCTCGCTGCTTGGCAAGATGCCAGGCGACCACTGGCAGCAGCTCGCGTCGGTGCGCGCGTACCTCACGTTCATGTGGGCGCATCCGGGCAAGCAGCTGCTCTTCATGGGGCAGGAGTTCGGCCAGCCCAGCGAGTGGAGCGAGGCTCGGGGCCTCGACTGGTGGATCCTCGACCAGCCTGCCCACCAGGGTCTGCTGCGTCTCGTCGGTCGCCTCAACCGCGTGTACCGCGAGCAGGAGGCGCTGTGGGGTCGCGACTCCGAGCCTGCGGGCTTCGAGTGGATCGACGGCGGCAACTCGTCGGACAACGTGGTCGCGTTCCTGCGCTGGGGGCACGACGGCAGGCCGGTCGCGGCGATCCACAACTTCTCGGGCCGCCCGGTGCACGACTACCGCATCGGCCTGCCCGAGTCGGGTCCGTGGACGGAGCTCGTGAACTCGGATGCGTCGGAGTACGGCGGCTCGGGCGTCGGCAACCTCGGCACGGTGCACGCCTCCGACGAGGCGTTCGGCGGGCGACCCGCGTCGGCGACGCTCACGATCCCGCCGCTGGCAGGGCTGCTGCTCACGCCGCAGCGCTGAGCGACGTGCGAAGGCCAAGGCCCCCGACCGCGTCGCGGTCGGGGGCCTTCGTTCGCGCTGCGGCTAGTAGAGCAGCGTCGTGAGCCTGCGACGCGCCTGCGCGACGCGCGGGTCGTCGGCGCCGACGATCTCGAAGAGGTCGACCAGGCGCAGACGCACGTCGGTGCGCTCGGCGCCCGTCGTCGCCGCGACGAGGTCGAGCAGGCGCGCGAACGCGTCGTCGACGTGGCCGCCGGAGACGTCGAGGTCGGCGACGAGCATCTGCGCAGCGACGTCGTCCGGCGCATCGGCCGCGGCCTGACGGATGCCGTCGGCGGTCGTGCCCTGCAGGCGCTCGAGCAGTCGCACGTTGGCGAGGCCCGCGACGGCGTCGCCGTCGCGCGGGTTCGCGACGATGGCGCGCTCGTAGGCGTCGATGGCCGCTGCGAGGTCGCCGCGGTCGAGGGCGTCATGCGCCTCCTGATGCAGCGGCGGCAGCGGCGCCTCCTCGGGCTCCCCAGGCGCATCGCCGGCGTCGCCGACCGGCATGCGTCCCGTGATGCCCTCCTGCGCGGCGAAGGCGAGCACCTGCTCGAGCACGTCCTGCACCTGCGCCTCGGGGATCGCACCCGTGAACAGCGCGGCCGGGCGCCCGCCGATGACGGCGGCGACCGTCGGGATCGACTGCGCCTGGAACGCCTGCACGAGCTGCGGGTTCTGGTCGGCGTCGACCTTCGCGAGCACGATGCGGCCCGCGTAGGCCGTGACGAGGCGCTCGAGGATGGGGGTGAGCTGCTTGCACGGCCCGCACCACTCGGCCCAGATGTCGATGACGACCGGGACCGTCTTCGACAGCTCGAGGATCTGCGGGAAGTCGGCGTCGCTGACGTCGACGATCACGCCGACGCCGCCCTGCGGCGCTGCATCGCCACCTGCCTGCGCCTGCTGCTGCGGCGCGGCGGGGCGCGCGTGGCGCGCCGCGAGCCCGGACAGGTCGACGGCTCCGGCCATCGACGGGGGCAGACGATCGGTCATCCCTGGACCTCCTGGACGTCGAGCAGCGACTGGGCGAAGCCGACGAGCATGAGGGGCTGCTGCTCCTCACCCTCCCTGCTGGCCGGCGGCACGTAGAAGAGCGCCTGGATCTGGTACGTCACCGACAGGCCGGTCTCGGACTGGTCGACGGGCGAGAGCACCGACACGGCGCCGCCCGGCGGGCTCACCGTGACGCCCTCCTCCTTCGGCGTGTACGTGGTCGTCTCGGTGAACGACGTCGCGACGTACGCGCCGCCATCGGCATCGGCGACGAGCGTCACGGGCGCCTGGTCGTCCTCGGCGGTCGCGAACGTGATGTTCGCGTTCGCGCCGGTGTCGGCCGTGATGAGGCCCTGCTTGTACTCGTAGCCGATCGACGACTGCAGGTCGTCGTTGTCGGCGGGGAACGTCGCGGCGCTCGACGAGCTCGGGCCGTTGACGAGCACGTCGCCGTAGGCGGCGGCGATCGAGTCGGGGGCGACCTCCAGCAGCGGCGTGTTCGCCGGCAGCCCCGGCGCGCCGACGTCGGCCGACGCACCCGTGAGCTGCGTGCCCGACTGCAGCCGGTACTGGTAGACGAGGCGGTAGTCGTCGCGTGGGCTCTCCTGCACGAACACGAGCGCCGACTGCGCCTGGGTCGTGTCCTGCCAGGCGACGACCGCGAGCACGGAGCGCGGCCACGTCTCGCTCTGCTGCGGCAGCAGCAGCTGGATGTCGCCGTCCGGGATGCCGGTGGCGGCGGCGACGGTGGCGTCCTGCGCACGCACCTCGTAGTTGATGGTGCGCGCCTCGAGCTGCGGGCCGCCGAGACGCTCCGCGGCGATCGTCGCGTCGAGTGCGGCGTCGGCCTCGGCGACGACCTCGCGCGTGTCGGCGAGGATGCGGTCGAACTGGCGCACGGTGACGGCCGCGGGCGGCAGCGTGTCCTCGAGGCTCGTGGGCTCCGGCGTGCCGGACGGGCTCGCCGAGGGCTGCGCGACGTCGGGCCAGTACTGCGGGCCGCAGCCGGTGAGCAGCGCGGCGCCCATGGCGATGGGCACGACGAGTCGCATGCGACGCAGCACCGCCCGTCGCTGCGGTGCGGCACGGTGCTCGGTGCGTCGTGCATCGCGGTCTGCGGCGTCGCCTGCCGGCGCGTCGTCCGTGGCCGTCTCGCCGTCGGCCGGCGCGGCGTCCGCTGCCGGGCGATCGGGTGCGGGGCCGTCGGCGTCGCCAGGCTCCGGCGTGCGTGCCTCGATCGCCTCCTGCGGCTGCGCGACCGGCAGGCCACGTCTCGCGCCGCGCTGGATCTCGCGCTGCTCGCGTCGCGACGGCGCAGGCGACAGGCGTCGCTGCGGCCCTCGATGCCTGCGGTGCCTGCGCACCGCGAGCAGCAGCAGCACGAGCGCGAGCGCCGCGAGCACGAAGCCTGCGGTCATGAGCGGGCCGAACAGCGGCATCGAGCGCTCGTTCGGCCAGTCGACGCGCACGTCGCTCGGAGCGGCGGCCGTGCCGTCGGAGACGATGGCGACGGAGTAGTCCAGCGGCGCGGCGAGCTCGAGCGAGATCTCGCCCTCGCCCGTCACCTCCTGCACCCACAGATCGCTGCCTGCGATCGCCGGCACGGTGGCCTCGCCGCCGGTCACGACGTCGAGCGCGAGCTCCTCGTCCTCCACGACGACGATGGAGTGGTCGCCGTTGCCGACCCATCCGAGCACGTCGCTCGTACGCCCCACGACGGCCGTGATCGGTCCGTCGCCTGCGACCGTGATGGTCTGCCTGCCGTCGTTCGTGGCGAGCACGTCGCCGCCGAGCACGACCACGGGCGTCTCGACGGGCTCCTGGAGCTGCCAGGCGATCGTCTCGGGCGGTGCCCAGATCGTGCGCTGGCCGATGGCGAGCGCGAAGCAGGCCAGGGCGAGCACGAGGCTCACGCCCGAGAGCAGGTATCGCATGCAGGTTCCCTCCGCGCGGCGACGAGTCCGTCGAGCCGCGGCGTCCGACCATCCAGGGTACCCGAGCCGCCACCGGCCTGGCCACCCAGCGCTGCGCAGCAGTGCAGCATGTGCGCCCTATGCTGGCCGGATGAGGGTCAAGGGTGCGTTCCAGATCGGTCTGCTCGGCGGGCTCGGCGTGCTGCTGGCCATCGCCATCGCCGGCGCGGTCGGCCAGATCTCGTCGGTGCTCGTCTACGCGTTCGCAGCCATCTTCCTCGCGCTCGGCATCGATCCGATCGTGCAGTTCCTGGTACGGCGACGCTTTCCCAGGTGGCTCGCCGTCCTCACGGTCATCGTCGTGATCCTCGGCGCGTTCGCCGGCATCGTCCTCATCGTCGTGCCGGCGATCGTCGACCAGTTCTCGGCCCTCATCACCGGTCTCGTCGCCGCCTTCCAGGCGGGCCTGCTCGAGGACGTGCTCGAGTGGGCGCAGACGACCTTCCCCGGCATCGACTGGCAGGGCATGATCGACGACACCCTGCGTGCGCTGCAGGACCCCGACACGTACGCGTCGCTGCCCCCGCAGCTCGGCGGCATCGTGACGAGCGTGATCGGCGCCGTCGGCGCGACCGCCGCCGCGCTCTTCGGCGGCTTCATCATCTTCGTGCTCATGCTCTACTTCATGGGCTCGCTGCCATCGCTGAAGTCCGCGATGTACCGGCTCGTGCCCGCCTCGCAGCGCCCGACCTTCATCCGCATCGCGGAGGAGATCATGTCGGCGATCGGCAAGTTCGTCACCGGGCAGTTCCTGCTGGGCCTCACGAACGGCATCCTGTCGTTCATCATGCTGTCGATCGTCGGGTCGGAGCTCGCGGTCGTCTACGCCTTCCTCGCGTTCCTCGCGTCGACGATCCCGCTCGTGGGCACCATCACGGCATCCGTGACGATCTCGCTGCTGGTGCTGCTGCTCGACGGCCCGCAGACGGCGCTGCCCGTCGCGATCTACTACGCCTGCTACATGCAGTTCGAGGCGTACGTGCTGAGCCCGCAGATCATGAACCGCGCCGTGAAGGTGCCGGGCGTCGTCGTCGTGCTCGCCGCGCTCACCGGTGGCACGCTCCTCGGCATCCTCGGCGCGCTCGTCGCCATCCCGGTCGCGGCAGCGATCCAGCTCATCCTCAAGGAGGTCGTCATCCCCAGGCAGGATGCGCTCTAGCGTCGCCTAGGGCTCTGCTGCCCGGTCGAGACGGCGAACCGGCTCAGGCGACCCTCCAGCACGCACCGTGCCAGTGCCTGCGATCCTCGACGGCGCGGTCGCCGAAGAGGCTGTCGGCACGCCACACGACCACGTGCGCCGTTCCGGGCTCGACGAGCAGCTCGCAGCCCGGGCAGCGGTAGGGCTTCTGCGCGTGCGTCGCGCTCATGGGCTGCACGTTCCACGCGAACCCCATGCGCGTCTCCGTGCGCAGGGCGCCCAGCATGATGCGGTCGACGTCGAGCGGCACGTGCTCGACCGGTCGCCGCCGCTGCCTGCGCCCGGCCACGACCTCAGTACCAGCCGACGGACTGGGAGTGCGCCCAGGCGCCGCACGGCGTGCCGTAGCGCCCGGAGATGTAGCCGAGGCCCCAGGTGATCTGGGTGGCAGGGTTCGTCTGCCAGTCGGCGCCCGCCGTGGCCATCTTCGAGCCGGGCAGCGACTGCGGGATGCCGTAGGCGCCGCTCGAGACGTTGTGGGCGTACACGTTCCAGTTGGACTCGCGCTGCCACAGGTTGTACAGGCACTGGTACTGGTCGTCGCCCCAGCCCCGCGCGAGCACCATGTCGCGGGCGATCGCCTGGGCGGAGCCCGGGTTGGGCGCCGCAGCCGCTGGCAGCGCGATCGACGGCGCCGCCTGCGACGACCCAGCCGCCGCCTGCGTCGCGGTGGGCGTCGGAGTCGGCGTGGGCGTCGGAGTCGGGCTCTCGACGACGAGGTCGTCGCGCGTGACGGACTCGCCCGCGCCGGTCACCTCGTCGATGCCCTGGTCGAGGCGGCGCTCGCTCGCGAGCCCGCCGTCCTCCGCGTACGTCGCGACGCTCGGATCGACGAGCGAGACGGCCACGAAGGCGCTGGCGACGACGAGCGCTGCGATCGACACGATGCCGCGTGTGCGGGTGCGTCGCGCGGGGGCGTCGGTACGAGAGAACATGGGGAACGAGCCTATCACGGAACGGTAACGGCCCAGCGGGCGCGGGTGAGCGGCTGCGCGCGGTCAGCGCACGGCGAGCATGAGCGAGACGACCGAGTCGAGGACGAGATCGACCTGGTCCTCGTCGTAGCCGCCGCGCTGCGCGGCGAACTGCACCGTGCGCACCTCGCGAGGGGTGATCTCGGGGCCGTCCTCGAGATAGTCGGCCAGACGCGCGGCGAAGGCGTCGACCTCGGCGACCCGGTAGCCCTTCGCGAGCGCTCCGACGCGTCGGAACCGCTCCCCGTCGGCGCGCTTGAGCCGCGCGAGCGTCTCCTCGGCCTGCGCGCGGATGCCCTCGAAGAAGGCCGCCTCGCCGTTGGAGGCGATGCCGCGATCGCGCTCGCGGTTCGCGAACGCCTCCTCGAGCCGCTCGAGGGCCGCGTCGACGTGCGCAGGCGAGTAGCCCGACTTCGCCAGCGCGAACGACGCCTGCCGGATCTGCGAGGAGTCGAGCGCGGTCGGCGAGTCGCTCGCGTAGGCGCGGCGTGCATCCTCGAGGAAGTCCTCGACCTGCTCGATGTCGTAGCCGAGCTGCCCACGGCGGACCTTGGGGAAGGTGGCGCTCATGCCTCGCATCCTCTCACGATGCACGTGCCTCGCCAGGCGTCGACGAACGTCACAGCGACGCGAGCCTCGCGATCTCGTACAGCGCGTACATCACGACCGCGCTCGGCAGGCTCGAGTCGAGGCGGTCGAGGAAGCCGCCGTGGCCGGGCAGGAACGTGCCGATGTCCTTGATGCCGAGGTCGCGCTTGATGAGCGACTCCGCGAGGTCGCCGACCGTCGAGGTCGCGAGGATCGCGACGCCGATGATCGCGCCGTACCACCAGGGCACGTCGAGGGCGAGGATCCCGTAGCCGATGCCGACGCCGATCACGAGCACGCCTGCGCCCGCGAACCCCTCCCATGTCTTGCCGGGGCTGATGCGCGGCGCGAGCTTCGTGCGACCGAAGAGCACGCCGGATGCGAGCGCCCCCGTGTCGTTCACGATCGCGAGGGCGAGGAATCCGAGCGTCCACCACTCTCCGCCAGGCTGCGACGTGAGCAGCACGGCGAACGCGCCGAGCAGGCCGCAGTAGGCGATGCAGAAGGCGCTGGCTGCGATGTCGGTCGCGACGGCGCGGGCTCCCGTGCGCGTCGACGGCATGATCGCCGCCTCCGCGAGCCGGTACAGGGCGATGATCGCCATCGCGGCGAGCGTGCCGTACCAGAGCCCCGTGCCGCCGAAGAACCAGGTGACGACGAGCAGGCCGATGCCGAGCAGGACGAGCGGGATGCGCGGCACGTCACGGCCCGCGAAGCGCAGCGCGCTCGCGAGCTCGTACAGCGTGAACGCCACGAGGACGCTCGCGAAGACGACGAAGAGCCCCTTGAGCAGCAGCAGGCTCGCCAGCAGCAGCACGCCGAGCACGACGCCCAGCCCGATGGCGACGGGCAGGTTGCGACCGGCGCGCGCGTTGGCGCGCTCGTTCGCCGCCTCGATCTGCTCGCGAGCCGCGAGGATCTGTGCCTGGATCTGCGCCTCGATCCGATGCGCGTCGCGCTCAGCCACGCGTGCCTCCGTCTGCCTGGTCGCTCAGACCTCGAGCAGCTCGGCTTCCTTCTTCTTGAGGGCCTCGTCGATCTGGTCGACGGCGCCCTTCGTGGCGGTCTCGAGCTCCTTCTCGGCGCGGGCGATCTCGTCGTCGCCCACCTCGCCCGTGAGGGCGTCGAGGTCGCTCTTCGCCGAGCGACGCACGTTGCGGATCGCCACGCGGGCGGTCTCGGCCTTGTCGCGCACGATCTTCACGTAGTCCTTGCGGCGGTCGGCCGTGAGCTCCGGCATCGTGATGCGGATGATCTGGCCGTCGTTGTTCGGCGACGCGCCCAGGTGCGGCGCGGCGACGATGGCCTTCTCGATGTCCTTGAGCGCCGACTTGTCGAACGGCGTGATGACGAGCACGCGCGCCTCGGGCTGCTGGAACCCCGCGAGCTGCACGAGCGGCGTCGGGGTGCCGTAGTACTCCACGAGCAGCTTCTGGAACAGCGAGGGGTTCGCACGCCCCGCCGAGACCGTCGCGAAGTCGTCCTTCGCGACCTCGATCGACTGGGTCATCTTGTCCTTGGCCTCTGCCAGCACGTCGCTGATCATGGCGCCTCCATCCATTCGCTTCAGTCTAGGTGCGTGGGTCAGCCGTGGACGACGGTGCCGAGGCGCTCGCCGCGGATGGCGCGCGCGATGGCGTCGCCCTCCATGCCGAACACGAGCATCGGCATCGCGTTGTCCATGCAGAGGCTGAACGCCGTCGCATCGACGATCTTGAGGCCGCGCACGAGGGCCTCCTGGTAGGTGATGTCGTCGATGCGGGTCGCCGTCGGATCCTTCTTCGGATCCGCGGTGTACACGCCGTCGACGCCGTTCTTCGCCACGAGCACCTCGTCGGCGCCGATCTCGAGCGCTCGCTGCGCCGCGACGGTGTCGGTCGAGAAGTACGGCAGGCCGGCGCCTGCGCCGAAGATCACGACCCGGCCCTTCTCCATGTGGCGCTCGGCGCGCAGCGGGATGTAGGGCTCGGCGACCTGCGTCATCTGGATCGCCGACTGCACGCGCGTCGACGTGCCGGCCTGCTCGAGGAAGTCCTGCAGCGCGAGCGCGTTCATCACGGTGCCGAGCATGCCCATGTAGTCGGCGCGTCCACGGTCCATGCCGCGCTGCGACAGCTCCGCGCCGCGGAAGAAGTTGCCACCGCCGACGACGATCGCGACCTCGACGTCCTGCGCGGCATCCGCGATCTGCGCGGCCACCTCCTGCACGACGTCGGGGTTGACGCCGAGCGAGCCGCCGCCGAACGCCTCTCCCGAGAGCTTGAGGAGGACTCGCCTGCGGCGGGTGGGTGCGGCGTCGGTCATGCGTGCTCCGTCGTGTCGTGCGTCGTCCAGGCCGCCTTCGACCCTACCGTCCTCGCATGGGCGAGGCCCGCCTCACGCGACCGGTGGCACGGCGAGCCACGCGGGTGGATGCACGTGACGTGCGAGCTGCAGCGCGAGCTCGCCGTCGATGGGGACGTCGACGTGCACGAGGTGGTCGTCGAACACGACGATGCGCGTGTCGTCGGCGAGCGCGACGATGCCGCCGGCGCCGTCGTTCGTCGATCCCTGCAGGCGCGTGCCGTCGACCCCGGCGGCTGCGTCGGCGAGCAGCTGCTCACGAGCGTCGGGCGCGACCTCCTCCCACCACAGGGCGCGCTCGTAGCCGCTGGCCTCGTTCGCGTGGCACACGACCGCGCCGCCGGAGGCGACGGTCTCCGACGACGCGAGGTCGTGCCGGGACGCGAGGTCGAGACCCTCCGCGGGCACGGGCAGCATCGACTCGCAGCGCTGATCGACCGGCGCCACCGCCGCGAGTCCGGCTCCGATCGCAGCCGGCACGGGCGCGGCGACGTCCGTGGGGATCCAGGGAGCGTCGACGTACAGCTCCCAGCCGGGCCCCACGACCCAGGTCTTCGCGTGGATGCCGCCCGGGGCCTCGAACGGGATCTGCAGCTGCTGCGCCTCCGGGATGCCGGGCACGGACGTGAGCGCGAGGTCGGTCCCCGGCGGCTGGGAGGCCTCCCCGCGGTCGCCGAACGCTGCGAGCGACGCGAGCCGCGCCTGGGTGCCGGCCGGGTCGAACTCGAGGTAGCCGATCTCGAACCGCGTGCCATCGGCCGCCTCGAGCACGCAGGAGACCGACCGGATGGGGTCGACGGGCGCGAGCTCCGCATCCAGGGATGCCTCGCTCGGCCAGTCGCCGACGCGCGGGCTGAAGGCGGCGACCTCGTACGGCGCCGACGCCGCCATCCGGTCGCGGATCTCGGGGGCCAGCACCGACAGGCAGTCGACGGCGACGTCGAACCTGCTGAGCGGCGCTGGCGTCGGGCTCGGCGTCTGCGACGCGGACGGCGACGCCGATGGCGGCGGCGACGGGGTCGGCTCCTGCGTGGCAGCCGTGCAGGCGACGAGCGTGCACGCCAGGAGCGCGCAGAGCGCTGCGACGGCGCTTCGGGGTCGAGATGGGAACACGGGGCCTCCTGGTCGTCCCGTCATGTCCGGCACGCACCTCGCGGTGACACGAGGAAGGGGGCCGGACGATGTCCGACCCCCTTCGCGAGCATGCTCCGCTGGCTGGCTACGCGCCGACCTTGAAGCGTGCGAACGACTGCACGTCGACGCCGGCGGCCGCGAGGACCTTGCCGACGGTCTGCTTGTTGTCGCGTGCGTAGTCCTGGTCGACGAGGACGATCTGCTTGAAGAAGCCCGTGAGGCGTCCCTCGATGATCTTCGGCAGGGCAGCCTCGGGCTTGCCCTCGCCGAGCGCGATCTCGGTGACGAGGGCGCGCTCCTTCTCGACCTGCTCGGCCGGCACGTCGTCGCGGGTGACGACGGTCGGGTCGAACATGGCGATGTGCTGCGCGACTGCGCGAGCGGTGTCGGCGTCGTCACCCGTGAAGGCGACGACGACGCCGACCTGCGGGGGCAGGTCCTTGCTCGTGCGGTGCAGGTACGTCGCGAAGGCGTCGCCCGTGAGGGTCGTGACCTTCAGCAGCTCGATCTTCTCGCCGATCGTCGCTGCCTGCTGCTCGATGAGCTCGCGCACCGTGAGGCCGTCCGCGGGAGCGGCGAGCCCCTCCTCCACCGACGAGGCGCCAGCGGCGGCGACCGCCGCCACGACCTTGTCGGCGAGCGCGATGAACTTGTCGTTCTTCGCGACGAAGTCCGTCTCGCAGCCGAGCTGGATGAGCGTGATCGAGCCCTCGCCCTCCGAGACGGCCACGAGGCCCTCGCTCGTGGTGCGGTCGGCACGCTTCGCGTTGCCCTTCGCACCCTTGAGGCGCAGGATCTCGGTCGCCTTCTCGACGTCGCCACCGGCCTCCTCGAGGGCGGCCTTGGTGTCGGACATGCCGGTGCCCAGCTGCTCGCGCAGCGCCTTGAGGTCAGCGATGTTGACTGCCATGTGGTGACTCGTCCTTACTGCTTGGCGGACGCGGTGGCGTCCTCGGTCTCGGTGGCGGCTGCGGCGTCGGCGGGCGTCGCCTCGACGGCTGCCTCCTCGGCTGCGGGCTCCTCGGCTGCTGCCTCCTCGGCGGCGGGCTCCTCGGTCGCTGCTGCGGCCTCGGGCTCTGCTGCCTCGGTCGTCTCGGCTGCTGCCTCGGTGGTCTCGGCGGCGGCCTCGGCCTCCGTCGACGCCTCCTCGGCTGCCGGCTCGGTCGCTGCGGCCTCGGCCTGCTCGGCGACGACGTCCGTGGCCTCGGGTGCCGCGGCGCCCTCGGTCACGAGCAGCTCGCGCTCCCACTCGGCCATCGGCTCTGCGGCCTCGTCGGACGAGCCCTGGTGGCGCTCCATGAGGCCCTCGGCTGCGGCGTCGGCGATGATCTTCGTCAGCAGGCCGACGGAGCGGATCGCGTCGTCGTTGCCGGGGATCGGGAACTGCACATCGTCGGGGTCGCAGTTCGTGTCGAGGATGGCGATGACCGGGATGCCCAGCTTCTTCGCCTCGTCGACCGCGAGGTGCTCCTTGTTGGTGTCGACGATCCAGATCGCCGACGGCGTGCGCTGGAGGTTGCGGATGCCGCCGAGCGACTTCTGCAGCTTCGTGAGCTCGCGCTGCTTGAGGAGGAGCTCCTTCTTCGTGAAGCCCGAGCCGGCGACGTTCTCGTAGTCGATCTCCTCGAGCTCCTTCATGCGCGTGAGGCGCTTGGAGACCGTCTGGAAGTTCGTGAGGAGGCCACCGAGCCACCGCTGGTTCACGTAGGGCTGGTTGACGCGGGTCGCCTGCTCGGCGATCTGCTCCTGCGCCTGCTTCTTCGTGCCGACGAAGAGGATCGAGCCGCCGCGCGACACGGTCTCCTTGACGAAGTCGTACGCCTTGTCGATGTAGGCGAGCGACTGCTGGAGGTCGATGATGTAGATGCCGGAGCGCTCCGTGAAGATGAAGCGCTTCATCTTGGGGTTCCAGCGACGGGTCTGGTGCCCGAAGTGGACGCCGCTGTCGAGCAGCTGGCGAGTGGTGACGACGGCCATGAGCCATCTCCTGGTTCTGTTGCGGTTCGTCGGAGCGGTCGGCGACCGCTCCCCTGGCGTCCCGCGCAGCACCCGCCGGCAGAGCCGGACCGTGGGGGCTGTCGCGTTCGCGGACGCGCGAAGTCACCCCCGACACGGGGATGCTCCGGCAATGCTACACGGTGCCGGCCTCGCCGCGACGCGGTTCGCCGCTCCCCCACACCGTGCGCGCCTCCCCAGGCCGCCCGGCGCCGTGCGCGTGCCGGAGGCCGATGCAGCAGGGTGCTCGCATGCTCCGCAGCCGCCTCGCCGTCGTCATCGCGTCCGTGCTCGCGATCTCCTCGGCCCCCGCGCCGGCCGCCGTCGTGCCCCGCGCGCTCGAGCGGTCGTTCGCGTGGCCCGTGCCGCAGTCGGAGGTGCTGCGAGCGTTCGCCGCACCGGCGTCGGCCTGGGGCGCCGGGCACCGCGGCATCGACGTCGCCGCGGTGCCCGGCACGGTCGTGACCGCGCCGGCCGCTGGCACCGTGACGTTCGCAGGCGTCGTCGTCGACCGACCCGTCGTGACGATCCGCATGGACGGCGTCGCGTGGGAGGTGCTCGCGACGGTCGAGCCGGTCGATCCTGCCGTCGTCGCCGGCGACGTCGTGGAGCGCGGGCAGCCCATCGGGGTGCTCCTCGGCGGGCACCGCCCGTGCGGCGCGTGCATCCACCTCGGCGTCCGCATCGACGACGCGTACGTCAACCCGATGGCGCTGCTGGGCGCCGAGCGCGCCGTGCTGCTGCCGCTCGGCGCCCCCTCGACCGCGCTGGCCGCCTCCGAGCGCCGCGATCGGCGGCTATGCCCGCGGATGCGCGGTGCGGTACGACGCCGTGAGGCGCTCGAGCGAGACATGCGTGTAGATCTGCGTCGTGCCGAGGCTCGCGTGGCCCAGCAGCTCCTGCACGGCACGCAGGTCGGCGCCGCCGTCGAGCAGGTGCGTCGCCGCGGTGTGGCGCAGCGCATGCGGGCCTGCGGGGCCGGAGCCGGGCACGTCCTCGAGCAGCCTCGCGACGACGGCGTGCACGGCGCGCTGGCCCATGCGCCCGCCGCGCACGCCCAGCAGCAGCGCCCGCGACTCCGCGCCGGTCGCGAGCGCCGGCCTGCCGAGACGGATCCAGTCGTGCACGGCGTCGAGCGCCGGCACGCCGAACGGCACGACGCGCTCCTTCGCCCCCTTGCCGAGCACGCGCACCGTGAGCCGTTCGAGGTCGACGTCGTCGACGTCGAGCCCCACGAGCTCCGACACGCGCAGCGCGCTCGCGTACAGCAGCTCGACGATCGCGAGGTCGCGTCTGGCGACGGGGTCGCCCGTCGCGGCGCCGTCCTCGAGCCTGGCGACGATGCCGTCGATCGCCCCGCGCGACAGCACGCGCGGCAGGTGCGCCTCCCGCCTCGGCGTGCGCAGCCGCGACGCCCCGATCGCGATGCCTTCGCGCTCGAGCCATGCGCCGAGACCTCTGGCTGAGGCGCTGCGCCTGGCGAGCGTCGCCCGTGCGAGGCCGCGCTCGCTCGCTGCGAAGAGCCAGTCGCGGAGCACCTCGACGTCGAGGGCGTGCACGTCGACCACGCCGCGCTCCTGGCAATGCGCGGCGAGGCTGCGCAGGTCGGAGCCGTACGACCGCACGGTCCGCGGGCTCGCGGCGCGCTCGCGCTCGAGATGCGTCAGGTAGCCGTCGATGGCCTCGTCGACGCGCACGGCCTCAGCGCTTCCTGCTGAACCGCTCGACGCGCGCAGCGGCGTCCATGGCCGCGAGCTCGCCGTGCAGCCCAGACGGCAGCGGCGACAGCGACGGCAGCGCGAACGCAGGCACGACCGAGTGGGCGATCGTCGTGGGGTAGACCTCGAGCACGTTGGCCGACTGCGCCCCGTCGACGCCTGCGAAGCCCGTGGGGCCGGCGGCGAGGTCGTCGGCGTACGACGTGGCGTTCGCGAGCACGACGGGGATGCCCGCGAACGTCCCCGAGCCGTTGACGTGGAGGTGGCCGGAGAGGATCGCGCGCACGTCGGAGCCTGCGAGCACCTCGGCAAGACGCGGCTCGTCGTGGAACTCGAGCACCTGCATGATCCTGGCGCGGTACGGCAGCGGCGGGTGATGCATGACGAGCAGCGTGCCGTGCTCGGCCGGCGTCGCGAGCGCGTCGGCGAGCCACTGCGCCTGCCCGTCGTCGAAGCCGCCGTGATGGAAGCCGGGAAGGCTCGTGTCGAGCGACACGATGCGCAGCCCTGCGACCTCGTGCACGTGGTCGTACGGCGCCGTGGACGTGTCGCCGTGCAGCGCTCGCCACATGGGCTCGCGCTCGTCGTGGTTGCCGGCGGCGTACACGACCTCCGCGCCCATGCGATCGGCGACGGGCTCGACGATCTCGCGCAGCAGTGCGTACGCGGCCTCCTCGCCGAGGTCGGTGCAGTCGCCGGAGACGACGAGCGCATCGGCCGTGGGCGCCGCGAGCTCGAGCCTTGCGAGGGCGTCGCGCAGGTGCGCTGCGGTGTCGATCGCGCCACCCAGCAGCACGCCACCTGCGAGCAGATGCGTGTCGCTCAGATGGGCGACGACGTGGGTCGGCGCGGGGTGCTGGCCCAGTCCGTCGTGCATGCCCCCAGGGTAGGCCGCACCCTGCGACACGATCGGGCGCCTCGCCACGACGCGAGCCCGCTTCGTGTCGACGCCGAGCATCCCTCACGTCGTGCCGCACACTGTGGTCATGGGATCGGCGATGACCACGGTGGGGCTGCCCGTGGCGCTCGGCATCGTGATGCTCGGCCTCGGCCTCAGCCTCACGGTCGCCGACTTCGCCCGCATCACCAGGCAGCCCCGTGCCGTGCTCGTCGCGCTCGCCTGCCAGCTCGTGCTGCTGCCTGCGATCTGCCTCGGCCTCGTGCTGCTGTTCCAGCTGCCGCCCGTGCTCGCCGTCGGCATGATGATGCTGGCCGCGTCGCCCGGCGGCACCGTCGCGAACCTCTACAGCCACCTGTTCCGCGGCGACGTCGCGCTCAACGTGTCGCTCACGGCCATCAACTCCGTCATCGCCGTCGTGACGCTGCCGCTCATCACGAACCTCGCCATCGCGATCTTCGACCCGTTCGACGACCAGCTGGGCCTGCAGTTCTCGAAGGTGCTCGAGGTGTTCGCCGTCGTGCTGCTGCCCGTCGTCGCCGGCATGGTCGTGCGTCGCATCCGCCCGTCGTTCGCCGACCGCATGGACGTGCCCGTGCGCATCGGATCCGCCGTCGTGCTCGTCGTCGTCATCGTCGGCGCCGTGGCGTCGAACTGGGCGATCCTCGTCGAGAACGTCGCCAGCCTCGCGCTCATCACCGCGGTGTTCTGCATCGCGAGCCTTGCGATCGGCTTCTGGGTGCCGCGCCTGCTGCGCGTCGGCAGGCGGCAGGCGGTCGCCTCGTCGTTCGAGATCGGCATCCACAACGCCGTGCTCGCGATCGTCATCGCGCAGACGGTGCTCGGCTCGGTCGAGCTGAGCCTGCCAGCCGGCGTCTACGGCGTGCTCATGCTCTTCGTCGCGGCCGGGTTCGGCATGCTCATCCGCGACCGCGGGCCTGCGCGCGACGACGCAGCCGCGGTCGGCTAGCCGCTCGGCTCACGCCGGCGTCGCACGCCGCACCCAGCCGCTCCCCCGCTGCTCGACGACGCCCGACAGGTCGAGCAGCCCGATCGTCGCGCGCACCTCGGCGAGCGACATGCCCGCACGAGCGGCGAGGTCGTCGGCGTCGCGCGGCTGCCGCACGCTCAAGGCATCGAGCAGGCGCGTCTCCTCGGGCCCGGTGCGGATGTCGAGCGTCGCCGTCGGCTCGTCGCCGTCGACGAGCGCGCGCATCTCGTCGGCACCCTGCACGAGCTGCGCGCCGTAGTCGCGGATGAGCCGGTGGCAGCCCGCGCTCGCACCGCTCGTCACGGGCCCGGGCACCGCACCCAGCGGCCTCCCGAGCGTGGCAGCGTGGCCTGCGGTGTTGATCGAGCCCGACCGCACGCTCGCCTCGATCACCACCGTCGCCTGCCCGAGCGCCGCGATGAGCCTGTTGCGCGCCAGGAATCGCCACCGCGAGGGCGTCGAGCCGCACGGCACCTCCGCCACGAGCACGCCCGCCCGCTCCACGCGCCGCAGCAGCTCGTCGTTGCCAGACGGATAGAGACGGTCGAGACCGCCTGCCATGACGGCGATCGTCGTGCCGCCGACGGCCATCGTCGCGCGGTGCACGCACGCGTCGATGCCGTAGGCGGCGCCCGAGACCGTCGCGAAGCCGTGCCGCACGAGCCCCTCGACGGCCTCCATCGCCACGTGCTCGCCGTAGCCGCTCGCCGCCCGCGACCCGACGAGCGCGAGCGATCGCCGCACGCCCGCGAGCGCGTCGAGCGTTCCCCGCACCCACAGCGCGGCCGGCGCATGGGGGCCGAGGTCGTCGAGCCCGCCCGGCCATTCCTGCGTCAGCGGCGTCAGCATCGTGTGGCCCCATGCCGCGCCCTGCTCGAGCGCGCGGCGCACGCGGGCGTCGTCGAGCCGCGGCCGCCACCTCGACACGGCGGCGTCGACGTGCTGCACGAGATCGGCGGCGGCCTCTCCAGCCTCGGCGAGCCACCTGGCGGGCGCTGCGCCGTCGACGAGCAGCTCGAGCGCCCGCACGTCGCCGAGCGCCGCGCGCGTCGTGCCGGCGACGGCATCGCCGGGCTCGGGGATGCACGACCACGCCGCGGCGGCGAAGAGCCGCACGGCGGCATCGTCGTCGAGGTCGGCGAGGCTCGGCGGGGCGACGCCGGCCGCCAGCTCGCGGATCGTGGGCAGCGGCAGGCGGAACCGCGTCACGACGGCACCCCCTGGCGGTAGAACAGCGCACGCCCCACGTGCTCGCGGCCCACGGGCGCATCGTCGAGGTCGGCGATGGTGTGCGCGACGCGCAGGGTGCGGTCGTAGCCGCGCATCGAGATCGCGCCACGAGCGAGCGCCTCGTCGATGGGGGCGGCGACCTCGGGGTCGAGCGGATGCACGCGGCGCAGCCACGGGCCGTCGACCTGCCCCATCGCGCGCCACGGCGTGCCGCGCAGCCGGTGCGCCGCGCGCTCGCGCGCTGCGAGCACGCGCTCGCGTGCGACGGCCGTCGAGGTGCGCGGCTCGTCGGCACGCAGCACAGCCTCGACCGGTCGCACGCGATCGACGGTGACCTGCAGGTCGACGCGATCCAGCAGCGGACCCGAGAGCCTGCCCAGGTACCGGCGCCGCTGGGTCGGTGCGCAGCGGCACCGCCCGGTGCCGTGCTGACCGCACGGGCACGGGTTGGCGGCGAGCACGAGCTGGAACGCCGCGGGGAAGACGGCGGTCGCCGCCGAGCGATGGATCTCGATGACGCCCGACTCGAGCGGCTCGCGCAGCCCGTCGAGCACGACGCGCGAGAACTCGGGGCTCTCGTCGAGGAACAGCACGCCGTGCGACGCCCGCGACACGGCTCCCGGGCGGATGAGCGCGCCACCGCCGCCGACGAGCGCACCGGCCGTGGCCGAGTGGTGCGGCGCCTCGAACGGCGCCGTGCGGTCGAGCTCGACGAACGCGATGCCCGAGAGGGAGCGCATGGAGGCCACGTCGAGCGCCTGGCCGACGTCGAGCTGCGGCAGCAGCCCCGGCAGCCTCGAGGCGAGCATCGTCTTGCCTGCGCCAGGCGGACCGAGCATGAGCATGTGGTGTGCGCCTGCGGCGGCGACCTGCAGCGCGTCGACGGCGTGCGCGTTGCCGATGACGTCGCCGAGGTCGGGCACCGACCTCGGCGCCTCCGGCGGCACGCGCAGCGTCGCGGGCTCGACGGGCACCGGCTCCACGTCGGCGCCCAGCACGATCGCCGCCTCGCGCAGGCTCGCGACGGCCCGCACGCGCACGCCCTCGACGAGCGAGGCCTCGTCGGCGTTCGCGTGCGGCACGAGCACCTCCTCGGCACCGTCGAGCGCCGCGGCACGCACGAGCGGCAGCACCCCGCGCAGCGGCTGCAGCCGGCCGTCGAGGCCCAGCTCGCCGAACAGCGCCGCGTCGCGCTCGGCCGGCACGAGGCCCGTCGCGCGCAGCACGGCGATCGCCATGGGCAGGTCGAGGTGCGTGCCCGCCTTCGGCAAGGAGGCGGGCGTGAGGTTGATGAGCACGCGCGTCGCGGGGAACTCGAACCCCGACGTCTCGATCGCCGACTGCGTGCGATGCTGCGCCTCGCGGATCGCGGCGTCTGGCATGCCGACGACCCGCACGTGCGGCAGCCCGTTCGCGACGTCGACCTCCACGTCGACGCGGCGACCCGCGAGCCCCTGCAGCGCGATGGTGCGGGCGACGCCGACGACGCGCACGGCCGTGGTCATCGGATGCCCCGCACGTGCTCGAGCCGCATGGGTGCGTCGCGCGGCGCGTCGACCGCGACGGCGTCGAGCCGCATGGGCCCGCGTACGTCGTGCTCCTGCATCCACAGCGTCGCGAGCGTGCGCAGCCTGCGCACCTTCGCGCGCGTGATGGCCTCGAGCGGATGCCCGAACCTGCGGCCGCGCCGCGTCTTCACCTCGACGAAGACCCACGTGGCACCGTCGCGCGCGACGAGGTCGAGCTCGCCGTGCCTGCAGCGCCAGTTGCGGTCGACGACGCGCAGGCCGGCCGTCGCGAGCAGGTCGGCGGCGGCGCATTCGCCGTCGCGGCCGAGGGAGTCCTTGGGATGCATGGGGAGCATCCCATCGCGTCGCGCCGACGCGGGGGCGACGGGCAGCCCCGATGGACGAGCAACTCCCGTGCGCGGCGCCTGTGGAGGACCTCAGCGCCAGGTGGTCAGGGCGTCAGCCCTCGATCGCGAGATCCTTCGGCAGCTCGAGGTCGCGGTCGGAGAGCTCCTCGACGTTGACGTCCTTGAACGTCAGCACGCGCACGTTCTTCACGAAGCGGTCGGCGCGGTAGATGTCCCACACCCACACGTCGGTGAGCTCGAGCTCGAAGTAGAAGTCGTTGCCGGCGTCCTGCCGCGTGAGGCGCACCTCGTTCGCGAGGTAGAAGCGCCGCTCCGTCTCGACGACGAACTTGAACGTGCCCACCACGTCGCGGTACTCGCGGAAGAGCTGCAGCTCGACCTCGCGGTCGTAGTCGTCGATGTCCTCGGGCTCCACAGGACGATCCTACGCGGCAGCGGAGGTGCGCACGGCACCATCGGACTTCAGCCACGTGCGGCGGTGCAGGCGCGTGGGCCCGAGCGTGCGGATGCCCTCCATGTGCACGGCAGCCGCGTAGCCCTTGTTCGACGCCCAGCCGTAGCCGGGATGCTCGGCGTCGTGCGCGACCATGAGCGCGTCGCGCTCGACCTTCGCCACGCATGCGGCGCCTGCCACGGAGCCGCAGTCGCGGTCGGCCTTCGGCCGCATGGTGATCGCGAGCGGACGCCGCAGCCGCGAGCTGAGCCAGTCGTGCGAGCCGTCGAGCAGCACCGCGCTCGCGACGACGTCGACGCCTGCGGCGTGGAGGCCCTCGAGCGCCCGCCGACCTGCGAGCGCGAGCGAGGCCATGATGCCGACGGCATCGATCTCGGCGGCGCTCGCGTGGCCGACGGCGACGACGCCCCACTCGCGCACGAGCGGCACCGTGCGCTCACGGGCCTTGATCGTCATGGCCTTCGAGTCGCGCAGCCCCGCGGGCACCTCGTCGCAGCGAGCGAGCGCGAACGCCCCGACCGACACGGGGCCGGCGAGCGCGCCTCGGCCGACCTCGTCCATGCCGATGACCGTGGGATGCGCATCCCACAGCCGCGTCTCGATCTCGAGGGTCGGCTCGATCACTCGCCGCCCGACCCGACGCCCGTGAAGACGTCGTCGTGGTCGTCGATCCACTGCCACCTGGCGACGGGCCACGACACGACGATCGCGCGGCCCACGACGTCCGACACCGGCACGAAGCCGCCGGAGGGCTGCCCCATGTGCGCGCGGGAGTCGGCCGAGTGGTAGCGGTTGTCGCCCAGCACCCACAGGTGCCCCTCCGGCACGGTCACGTCGAAGTCGGTGCCGGATGCCGGCAGCCCCTCCTGGTCGAGCGTGACGTAGTCGGTCTCGTCGATCGGCACGCCGTTGATCGTGATCTGGCCGAAGTCGTTGCAGCAGACGACGTGATCGCCCGGCAGGCCGATGACCCGCTTGATCAGGTAGCCGTGGCTGTCGTCGGGTGCGAGCCCGACGAACGTGAGGAACCAGTCGACGGCGCCCGCGACGCCCTCCGGCTGGTCGACCTCGGGGTCGGGCAGCCAGGCGTCCGGATCCTCGAAGACCACGACGTCGCCGCGCTCGAGCTGCACGAGCTGCGGCGTCAGCAGGCTCACGATGACGCGGTCGTCGACCTCGAGCGTGTCGGACATCGACGGCGACGGGATGTAGAACGGCCGCACGAGGAACGTCTTCACGAGGAACGAGATGACGAGCGCTGCGAGGAAGATGACCGCGAGGTCTCGCAGGAACAGCAGGAACGTCCTGGAACCGCGCCCATCGGCCTTCGTCGCCATGTCCCGTCCTGCCCTTCGCCAGCGTCCAAGCCTAGGGCCGCAACCCATGCCGAGCCCACGATGCGACCGGGCGTCGGGCGACTTCGTTGCCGAACCGTGCCCTTCGAGCATCGCTCACGTTCGTCGTGGCCGTCGCGGCGCGCCGGGAGACGACGAAGGGGGCCCGTCGCCGGGCCCCCTTCGCATCGCGCGTCCGCTCAGCGGTCGCGCTTCTCCTTGATCTTCGCAGCCTTGCCGCGGAGGTTGCGGAGGTAGTACAGCTTCGCGCGGCGCACGTCGCCCTTCGTGACGACCTCGATCTTGTCGATGACCGGCGAGTGCACGGGGAACGTGCGCTCGACGCCGACCTGGAACGACACCTTGCGGACCGTGAAGGTCTCGCCGATGCCGCGGCCCTGGCGGCCGATGACGTGGCCCTGGAACACCTGGACGCGCGAGCGCGAGCCCTCGATGATGTTGACGTGCACCTTGACGTTGTCGCCGGGGCGGAAGTCGGGGACGTCGGAGCGCAGCGAGGCGGCGTCGACGTGGTCGAGGATGTTCATGACGTTCGCAATCCGCGGCCGCCACAGGTCGACCGCTTCTTCAGGGAGTGGATGCTCGGTAGTGCCTGCATGCTCCCCTGTGGCAGAGGTGGGCGTGGCACAAGAAGCCATCTTGCCACACGCGGCACGGGCGCCGCGACCGCAGGACGGCTGGTCAGTCGGTGCTGGCGCGCTCGATGCGGATCGTCGTCCCCGCCTGGGGCGCGTCGGCCCGCTCGAACACCGCGTCCTGCGCGACGATCGGGCGGTGCGTGGCCTCGCCGACGTACGCGTCGAGGCGTGCCCTGGTCTCGAGCAGCAGCAGCCGCAGCTGCACGTAGGCGATCGCGAAGCCCGCGAGCACGATGAGCAGGCCGAGCACCGCGGCGATCGCGTTCGACGCCGTGAGGGCACCGTCGCCGACGAGCGCCGTGAGGCCGCTCGCCGCCGCCGCGCCGGAGCCGTCGACGACGAGCATGCCGAGCACGAGGATCGCCAGCAGCCACGGTCCGACGACGCGCACGTCGTGCCACGCGACGGCCCTCGGCCCGTGCACCTCCTTGCGCGCGAGCGTGAGGCCCGTCACGACGCCGATCTGCAGGGCGAGGAACGGTGCGAGCAGCGCGAGCGGCAGCAGCGCCTGCGCGAGCGGCGCACCGAAGAGCGCACGGCCCACCAGCACCCAGACGGGCAGCACGACGATCGAGGCGACCATGATGCCGAGGAACGCGCGACGCATGCAGCGAGCGTACCGAGCGCACCGTGGGGCTCGCCCATGCGTTCGCCGAGAGCGGGCGATGAGCCGGCGCGACGGCGCGGCGCTCAGTCGGGCAGCAGGTCGGGTCGGACGCGACGCGTGCGCTCGATCGCCTGCTCGCGCCGCCATGCGGCGACGCGGCCGTGGTCGCCGGAGCGCAGCACGTCCGGCACGTCGAGGCCTCGCCATGACGCGGGCTTCGTGTAGATCGGGTACTCGAGGAGGCCGTCGGCGTGGCTCTCCTCGACGATCGAGGCGGGGTTGCCGACCATGCCGGGCACGAGGCGCGTGATGGCCTCGAGCATCGCGACGACCGCGACCTCGCCGCCGTTGAGCACGTAGTCGCCGAGGCTCAGCTCGCGCACCGTCGCGCGCGATGCGACATGCTGCGCGACGCGGGAGTCGATGCCCTCGTAGCGTCCGCACGCGAACACGAGGTGCGGCGCCTCGGCGAGCTCGTGGGCGACGGCCTGCGTGAAGCGCTCGCCGGCGGGCGACGGGAACACGACGATCGCATCCGACGGCGCGGCCGCGTCGTCCGATGGCGCGCCGAGCACGGCATCGAACGCCTCTCCCCACGGCTCGGGCTTCATGACCATGCCCGCGCCACCGCCGTACGGGGTGTCGTCGACGGTGCGGTGCCGATCGTGGGTGAAGTCGCGCAGGTCGTGCACGCGCGCGTCGACGATGCCGTTCTGGCGTGCACGCCCCAGCAGCGACACGTCGAGCACCGAGAAGAAGTCGGGGAAGATCGTGACGACGTCGATGCGCACGTCAGTCCTCGTCGGACGCGGTGGGCGCGGCGGCGCCCTCCGCGGGTGCCTGCGTGCCTGCGTCGGCCTCGGCCTCGGCCGCATCGGCGCGACGTGCGGCCCCCTTCGGCTCGGGCTCCGCGTCGGCGGGGTCCGGGTCCTCGAAGAGTCCGTGCGGCGGCGTGATCTCGACGCGCCCGCGCTGCAGGTCGACCGTCGGCACGAAGGCGCGGATGAACGGCAGCAGCACCTCGGCGTCGCCGTTGGCGATCACGAGGAGATCCTGCGCCGGCATCGGGTCGATGCGGGCGATGCGGCCGACCATGACGCCGTCGCGCCACACCTCGAGGTTCGCCAGCTGGTGCTGGTACCACGCGTCGGGCTCGGCCGGCAGCTCGGTGGCGTCCTGCTCGACCCAGAGCACCGCCTTCACGAGCGTCTCTGCCTCTTCGCGGTCGTCGATGCCGTCGAAGAAGCCGACGGGGTTGCCGTTGAAGACCTTGAAGTCGTTGAGCCGCAGGGTCTTGCGATGCCACTTCGACGACGTGGGCACCTGCAGCGAGAACTCGGCGCCCGGCACGAAGCGGCGGGCGGGCTCGTCGGTGTAGAGCTCGATCTTCAGCGCGCCCTTGAGGCCGTGCGCCTTGACGAGGCGTCCGACCCGCAGCTGGGTGCGCCCGTGCTCAGGAATCGGTGTCCACCACGTCGACGCGGACGCGGCGCCCCTGCGCCAGCGCACCCACGACGGTGCGCAGCGCGGTCGCGGTTCGGCCTCCACGGCCGATGACGCGGCCGAGGTCCTCGGGGTGCACGCGCACCTCGAGGACCTCGCCGCGCGGGGTCTCGCGCGCCGCGACAGCGACCTCGTCGGGGCGATCGACGATGCCCTTGACGAGGTGCAGCAGTGCCGCGGCGAGCATGACTACGCGCCCTTGGTCTCGGCGTCGGCCTCTGCCGGCGTCTCGTCCGCGGGGGCCTCGGCCTCGGCGGGAGCCGCTGCGGGCTCCTCTGCCTTCTTCTCGGCCTTGGGCTTCAGCACGGCCGCCTTCTTCTCGTCGACGACGAACTTCACCTTCTCCTCAGGCTGCTGCACGGTCGAGACCGCGTTCTCGTCGCCCTGGAACTTGCCCCAGTCGCCGGTCAGCTTGAGGATCGCGGCGACCTGCTCGGTCGGCTGCGCGCCGACGCCGAGCCAGTACTGCGCGCGCTCGCCGTCGACCTCGATGCGCGAGGGGTTCTCGGTCGGGTGGTACAGGCCGATCTCCTCGATGACGCGGCCGTCGCGCTTGGTGCGCGAGTCGGCGACGACGATGCGGTAGTACGGCGCGCGCATCTTGCCGAAGCGCTTGAGTCGGATCTTGACAGCCACAGTTCTCCTGGTGGTTCCTATGCGTGGTGCACCCCTCGGCCCGCGGCGGGGACGCGGTGAGGGAAGGCGGTGGGAGCTCGCACATCCGATAGAGGGTGGATGTACGCACTCGACCCACCATTCTGGCACATGACGCCGCGTGCGCGTGCGCACGACCGCGCGGGCCCGCGCGCCCTACGCTGGCGCCATGGACTTCGCCCTCTCCGAGCGCGGCACCCTCGGCGTCGAATGGGAGCTGCAGCTCGTCGACCGCTCGGGTCGCGACCTCGCCCCCGTCGCTCCCGCCGTGCTCGAGCGCATCGGCGACGAGCGCGTGAAGGGCGAGTTCCTGCAGAACACCGTCGAGCTCGTCACGGGCGTGCACCGCACGACCGACGCCGCCCTGGCCGAGGTGCGCGAGCTGCTCGACCTCGTGCTCGAGGCTGCGGACGCGGAGGGCGCCGACGTCATCGGCTCCGGCACGCACCCCACGGCGCAGTGGCGAGGGCAGCCCGTGTCCGACTCCCCCAGGTACCGCAGGCTCATCGAGCATGGCGGCTCGTGGGCGGAGCGGCTGCTGATCTTCGGCGTGCACACGCACGTAGGACTCGACCGGCCGGAGCGCCAGGCGATCCCCGTGCTGCACGCGCTCCTCGACCACCTGCCGCTCATCCTGGCGCTGTCGGCGTCGAGCCCGTTCTGGGCAGGGCACGACTCCGGCTACGCGTCGCAGCGCGCGATGCTGTTCCAGCAGATCCCGAACGCCGGGCTGCCGCCGGAGATGCCCGACTGGGCGACGTGGGAGCGCGTCGCGCACGACCTCGTGCACGTCGGCGCCGCGGATGGGCTCACGGAGCTGCGGTGGGACGTGCGGCCGTCGCCGAGGCTCGGCACCGTCGAGTCGCGCATCGCCGACGGCGCGCCGTCGCTGCGGCACGTGCACGCGATCACGGCGCTGACGCACTGCCTGGTCGAGGAGCGCATGCGCGCGCTCGACGACGGCTCCGCGCCCGAGCGCATCCCGGAGTGGCTCGTGCGCGAGAACCGGTGGCGCACGGCACGCTTCGGCCTCGATGCCGTGATGATCACGAACGCGGATGGCGCGACGATGCGCGTCGCCGAGGTGCTGCACTCGACGCTCGAGCGCCTCGCGCCCGTCGCCGAGGACCTCGGCGCCACGGCCGGCATCGAGGCGGCGGTGCAGGTGCTCGCAGACGGAGGCTCGGCGACGCAGCAGCGCGAGGCGATGATCGCGGGCGGCATGGATGCGGTGCTCGAGCACCTCGTCGCCGCCATGCGCTCTTAGGCCGCTCGGGCGTGGGGCTCGCAGGACCGGGCGACCATCAGCCCTCGTCGCCGCCGCCCGCCAGGAACGCCTCCGGCCCCTGCTCGGCGGCCTTCGGGTCCATCCACATGAACTCGAGCACGTTGCCGTCGGGGTCCTCGACGGCGTGCTGCACCATGAACCCGTAGTCCTGCGCCTCGCGAGCCTCGGAGCCGCCGGACGCCAGCGCCTTGGCCGCGATCTCGGCGACGGCCTCACGCGAGTCGCGGCTGATGGCGATGAGCGTCTGCGCCGTGGTCGTCGGGTCTGCGACCTGCTTGGTCGTGAACGTCTGGAAGTACTCGCGACGCAGGATCATGAGCATGATCTCGTCGGAGACCACGACGCAGGCGGCGTTCTCGTCGGTGAACAGCGGGTTGATGCTCCAGCCGAGGGCCTCGTAGAACGCCTTCGCGCGATCGAGGTCGGTGACGGGCAGGTTGACGAAGATCATCGTGGACACGGCGGCTCCCATGGTGTCTGCCGGCTCGTCGTCGAACCGGATGCTCCCATGCTCGCAAGAAGCAGGCGCACATGTCACGCCGCGTCAGGCGTTCTGCGCGTCAGGCGTTCTTCGCGTCGCGCCAGTCGAGGAACTGCTGCACCTGCGCCGTGTCGTAGCCGTCGGGGCCGTCGTCACCCGAGATCGACACGGTGATGAGCCTCGTGCCGAGGTCGTGCAACGCGTCGAGGCGCTCGGTGCCGAGCCCGCCGATCCCCTGCCGCACGCTCGCGCCGTTCGACACGACCATGCCCGAGATGTCGCGACCCACGTCCTCCCCGTGCTGCGCGAGCACGTCGAGCTTGTGCTGCAGCTCGTCCGGGCTCGCGAACGAGTGCCAGATGTCGGCGTGCTGCGCCACGATGCGCAGCGTCTTGCGCTCGCCGCCGCCGCCGATGAGCACGGGGATGTCGCGCACGGGCGCGGGGTTCAGCTGGCCGAGACGCTGCTCGATGCGCGGCATCGCCTCGGCGAGGGCGCCGATGCGCGAGCCGGGCGTGCCGAACTCGTAGCCGTACTCGTCGTAGTCGCGCTCGAACCAGCCGGCGCCGATGCCGAGCACGAAGCGGCCGTTCGAGATGTGGTCGAGCGTGCGCGACACGTCGGCCAGCAGGTCGGGGTTGCGGTACGAGTTGCAGAACACGAGCGGGCCGAGCTCGACGCGCTCCGTCGCCTGCGCCCACGCCGCGAGCTGCGTCGTGCACTCGAAGTGCGCGCCGTCGGGCTCGCCAGACAGCGGGAAGAAGTGGTCCCAGTTGAAGACCATGTCGACGCCCATGTCCTCGAGGCGCCGCACGGCGTCGAGCGACTGCTGGAACGTGGCGTGCTGCGGCGAGACCTGCACGCCGATGCGGGTGGGGATGTCGGTGGCGACCATGCCATCCAGCCTAGGCGCGCGTGCCCGATCCGGCAGGGGGCTAGCGCCCGCCGCCGAGCATGCGCTGCAGCGCTGCCTGGTCCTCCGGGCTCATGTCTGCGACGTTCGGGCTCGCCTGGCCGCCGCCGAAGACGCTGCCGGCCTGCGCGGGCGCCTCGACGGGCGTCTGCGCACGCTTCGCCGGGTTGCCGGAGCGCTTGCCCTTCGAGACCTTCTGCTGCGGCTGCCGCTTGCCGACGCCGTGCGAGCCGGGCATGGGGCCCATGCCTGGGATGTTGGGCATGCCGCCCTTCGCGACGGTCTTCATCATCTTCGCCGCCTGCTCGAAGCGCTGCATGAGCTGGTTCACCTCGGTGACGGTGACGCCTGCGCCGCGCGCGATGCGCAGGCGGCGCGAGCCGTTGAGGATCTTCGACTGCTTCCGCTCCCGCGGCGTCATCGACAGGATGATGCCCTCCGTGCGGGCGAACTCCTGCTCGTCGAATCCGTCGATCGCCTCGCGCAGCCCCTTCGCACCCGGCAGCATGCCGAGCATCTGCTTGAAGTTGCCCGCCTTGCGCACCTGCTGCAGCTGCTTCAGGAAGTCCTCGAGCGTGAAGGTGTCGGTGAGCATCGCCTCGGCGACGCGACGCGCCTCCTCCTCGTCGAACGACTTCTGCGCCTGCTCGATGAGGGTGAGGATGTCGCCGAGGTCGAGGATGCGGCTCGCCATGCGGTCGGGGTGGAAGGGCTCGAAGTCCTCGAGGCGCTCGCCGGTCGAGGCGAACATGATGGGCCGGCCCGTGATGCCACGGATCGACAGCGCCGCGCCACCGCGCGAGTCGCCGTCGAGCTTCGTGAGCACGACGCCTGTGAAGTCGACGCCCTCCTGGAACGCCTTCGCCGTCGTCGCCGCATCCTGACCGGTGAGCGAGTCGACGACGAACAGCACCTCGTCGGGCTGGATGGCCTTCCGGATCTTCGCCGCCTGCTGCATGAGGTCTGCGTCGATCCCGAGTCGGCCGGCGGTGTCGACGATGACGATGTCGTGCTGGCGGCTCCTCGCGAGCGCCACGCCGTCGCGGGCCACCTTCACGGGGTCGCCGACGCCGTTGCCAGGCTCGGGCGCGTACACGGCGACGCCCGCCTGGCCGGCGACGACCTCGAGCTGCGTCACGGCGTTCGGGCGCTGCAGGTCGGCGGCGACGAGGATCGGCGTGTGCCCCTCGCCTGCGAGGTGCTTCGCGAGCTTGCCTGCGAGCGTGGTCTTGCCCGCACCCTGCAGGCCAGCGAGCATGATGATCGTCGGCGGGGTCTTCGCGAGCTCGAGGCGTCGCTGCTCGCCGCCGAGGATGGCGACGAGCTCCTCGTTGACGATCTGCACGACCTGCTGCGCGGGGTTGAGCGAGCTCGACACCTCCGCGCCGAGCGCGCGCTCGCGGATGCGGCCGCAGAAGTCCTTGACGACCTCGAGCGCGACGTCGGCGTCGAGCAGCGCGCGACGGATCTCGCGGACGGTGCCGTCGATGTCCGACGGCGTCAGCCGACCCTTCGTGCGCAGCTTCGCGAGGGAGTCGGTGAGCCTGGTGGAGAGAGAGCCGAACGCTGCCATGGTGCCTCCGATGGTACCGGCGCGGCACAGGTGCGATCGTTACGCTGGCCGCATGCGCCTGAGACTGTCGCCGCGCGAGGCCAGGAGCCTCGCCGGATCGCTGCATCGCAGGGGTCCGACGCTCGCGGCGCTCGCGGAGGCCGCGGCCGCACGGTTCCGCAGCCGCACGGCATTCGTCGCCGGCGACGCATCGTGGTCGTTCGCCGACCTGTGGGCGCAGTCGGAGTCGCTCGCGGCGCACTGGTACCGGGATGTGCTCGAGCGTCGACGTCCGATCGTCGCCGCGTGCGAGGGGCCTGCGCTCGTGCTCTCGGTGCTCGCCGCCGGCCGGCTCGGCGTCGACGTGTGGCTCGCGAACCCGCGGCGCGACGCGCACCTGGAGCGCGTGATCCCTGCGGATGCGCTGGTCGTGCACCAGGGCGACCCGCTCGAGTGGCACGAGGGGCCCTCCATGCTGGCGAGGGACGTCGTCGAGCGTGCCGCGGAGCCTGCGGCGCCCATCGCGGGCACGCGCCGCGTGGGCAGGCTCGTGCTGATGACGACGGGCACGACGGGCCCGCCCTCTCCTCACGTCTCGCGGCCGTTCGGCGTCCGTGGGCTGCAGCAGCTCGAGGGCCTGCACTCGCGGGTCGGGATCGCGAGCAGCGACACCGTCCTCGGCTGCTCCCCCATGCATCACGGGCACGGCCTGCAGCTGCTGGCCGCGACGCTCCTCACGGGTGCGACGCTCGTCTCGTCGCCGTACACGCGTCCTGCGACACGGCTGCGACTCATGCGCGAGCGGGGCGCGACGATGCTGAGCGGCGTCCCGACCCAGCTGGAGCGGCTCGTGACGCACCTGGAGGAGTCCGGCGAGTCGGCGCCGTCGCTGCGACGCATCGTGTCGGGCTCGGAGCCGCTGCCGATCGACCTCGTCGAGCGCCTGCACGGCGCGTGGGGTCCGATCGTGATGAACGCGTACGGCATGACGGAGTCGGGCACCGTCACCGTCGCCTCCCCGACCGACGTCGTCGCGCATCCGGGCTCGGTGGGGCGCCCGCTGCCTGGCACGGAGGTCGGCATCGTCGGGCACCGCGTGGGCCGGGACGCGGAGGGCCGCATCTGGGTGCGTGGCGCGGGCCGCACGATCATCACCGACGATCGCGGTCGCATCGTGGGCGGCAGGCTCACGGTGCTCGGACGCATGCCCGACGGCCCCGATGCCCCGGACGGATGCTGAGATGGCGACGCCCGACTTCATCCTGCGACTGCGTGAGCACGTGGGCCACGAGATGCTGTGGCTCACGGGCACGACTGCCGTCATCCTCGACGGCGAGCGCGTGCTGCTCGTGCGCCGAGCCGACACGGGCGCCTGGACGCCGGTGACGGGCATCGTCGATCCCGGCGAGCATCCTGCGACGACCGCCGTGCGGGAGGCGGCAGAGGAGGCGGGCGTCGTCTGCGAGGTCGAGGCGCTCGTGCGGGTGCACGTGCTGCCGCCCACGACGTACGGCAACGGCGATCGCACGCAGTACCTCGACCACGTGTTCCGCTGCCGGCACGTCTCTGGCGAGGCGCATGTCGCCGACGACGAGTCGACCGACGTCGGCTGGTTCGCGCTCGACGCGCTCCCGGCCATGGACGACGACATGCTCGCGCGCATCGACGCCGCGGTGTCGGCCGACGGCACCGTGCGGCTGGCGTAGGCGGCGCCGGATGCCGGCCGAGCAGCAGAGCATCGTCTTCCACCCGCGGCACCGGGATGCGGTGCTCGCAGGCACGAAGACCGTCACGGTGCGGTGGGGCGAGACGATCGTGCCGGGGCCAGCGCTCGTGACGTTCGACGACGCGGGGAGCGAGATCGTCGAGGCGCACGTGCACGACGTCGAGCGCGTGGCGATCGCCGACCTCACCCCGGCCGCCGTGCACGAGACGGACGGCACCGACATGGTCGAGTACGTGCGGCTGCTGCGCACCCGCTACTACCCGCCCATGCCGGACGACGCCGTGCTCGACGTCGTCCGGCTCACGCTCGATCGGCGCGACGGCGCAGGATCGCGCCCCGTCTAGCGAGCGGCGCGCAGCGCAGGCACCGCGACGACCGCGGCGGCCGCCGCGAGCGCCGAGGCGACCATGAGCACGCCTGCCGGTCCGACGCTCGACAGCGCCGCACCCGCCACGACGGGGCCGACGAGCGCTCCGCCGTTGAGCGCGACGGTCGCGGATGCGCCGCCCAGCACGGGCGCGCCCGTCGCCTCCCGCACGATGCGGGCGATGAGCGCGGATCCGACGGCGAACGACGTCAGGCCGCCGAGCACCGCGAGCACGACGACCGCCCATGGGATGTCGACGGACGCGGCGAACGTCGCCCACACGATGGCGGTCGCGCACGTGCCTGCGCGGATCCACGCGCGCTCCCTGGCAGCGGCCCAGCGTCCCGCCGCGGCGACGCCGAGGAACGATCCGGCCCCGAACGCCGCGAGCAGCAGCGGGATCGTCGCGCCGTCGAGCCCGCTGCCCTCGCCGACGATGCCGAGGTAGGTGAACGCGCCGAACGTGCCCGCGTTCACGAGCACCGCGAGCACGATCGCGCCGAGCACGGGCCGACGTGCGAGGTCGGCGATCTCGGCCCCCAGGGCGAGCGCCGCTGGCGCGCCGCCCGCACGCAGGGACCGGTCGAGCAGCAGCCCGACGAGGGCGGGCACGCACAGCGCCGCCACCGCCCAGAACGTCGCGCGCCAGCCGAGGAGCTGCGCGAGCGCGGCGCCCATCGGCACGCCGACGATCGTCGCGAGCGTGATGCCGCCGAGCAGGATCGAGACGGCGCGGGTGACGACCGCTGCAGGCACGATGCGACGGACGGTCGAGAGCGCGATCGCGAGGAACCCCGCGTTCGCGAGCGCCGCGACGACGCGGGTGCCCACCAGGAGGGCGAACGAGTCGGCGAGCGCGCCGACCACGTGCACGGCGACGAACGCGAGCAGCAGCAGCACGAGCGCTCGACGAGCCGGCACTCGCGCGCCGAGCACCGCGGCGAGCGGCGCGCCCACCACCATGCCGGCCGCGAACGCGGAGGTCAGGGTGCCCGCGGCGGCAGCGGTGACGTGGAGGTCGGCGGCGATCGGCGCGAGCAGGCCGGCGAGCATGAACTCGCTCGTGCCCTGCGCGAACGCGGCGACGGCGAGGACGGGGATGAGGACGGGCATGGGTGCATCCAGACGTGCAGGGCCGCCGAGAGCCGCGATCGGCCCACGGGCGACGGAGGTGAGGAGGGTCGCTGAGGACCGGCGGCGCACGGCCACCGGGAGCGTCAGCGTCTGGATGCCTCTGGACTCACGTCGACGACCCTACCCGCGCCCGTCCCCACCGGGCCGGGGCTCGGCTCAGCCGACGAGCTGCTCGACGAAGACGTGGGGCGTGAAGCCCGTGAGGTCGTCGATGCCCTCGCCCTGCCCGATGAGCTTGATGGGGATGCCGGTGCGCTCCTGCACCGCGAGCACGAACCCGCCCTTCGCGCTGCCATCGAGCTTCGTGATCACGAGGCCCGTGACGCCTGCGTGCTCGATGAACGCCTGCGCCTGCACGACGCCGTTCTGCCCCGTCGTCGCGTCGAGCACGAGCAGCACCTCCGAGATGGGCGCCTGCTTCTCGACGACGCGGCGGATCTTGCCGAGCTCGTCCATGAGCCCGCCCTTCGTCTGCAGCCTGCCCGCGGTGTCGACGATGCACATCGCGATGCCGCCGGTCTTCGCCCGCTCGACGGTCTGGAACGCGACCGACGCGGGATCCTGCCCCTCGCGCTCGGGCCGCACGACCTCGACGCCGGCGCGCTGCGCCCACGTCGCGAGCTGCTCGACCGCGGCGGCGCGGAACGTGTCGGCCGCGCCGACGACGACCGACTGGCCGTGGCTCGCGAGCAGCCTGGCGAGCTTGCCGATCGTCGTCGTCTTGCCGACGCCGTTCACGCCGACGACGAGGATGACGGCGGGTCGCTCCTGCAGCGCCAGCGTGGGGTCGTAGGCGGCGAAGCGCTCCTCGAGCCGCTCGCGCAGCATGCGCTTGAGCTCACGAGGGTCGTCGACGAGCAGCCGCTCGACGTCGGCGCGCAACGCCTCGACGACCTGCTCGGCGATGTCGGGGCCGAAGTCGGCGGTGATGAGCGCCGTCTCGAGGTCATCCCATGTCTCGTCGGTGATGGTCTCGCGCTGGAACATCCCTCGGAGTGCATTCGAGATCGACCACCGCTGCGCCATGCCTCCATGCTAGGTCGTCGGCGCTGGGGACGACGCGCGCCGGGGGCGCGCGCGAGGCGCTACGATGAACGACGCGAAGGGGAGTATCCCGTCATCGCCGCGATTCGTCAGTACGGGCCCTGGGGCTCCGGTCGCGGCGGCGTGCATCAGCACGTGGGAGAGACGTTCGTGGCTCTGCTGCACCCTCTCGCCTCTCGAAAGGCTCGGAAGTGACCCCGTATCAGATCTTCGAGATCGTCTCGCTGACGCTCCTCGTCGTCATCCTCATCGCCGATCTGCTGATCGTCGTCAAGCGACCCCACGTGCCCTCCATGAAGGAGGCGACCGCCTGGGTCGTCCTGTACGTGTCGCTCGCGCTCGTCTTCGCAGGCGTGCTCCTCCTCATGGGCGACGCGCAGCACGCAGGCGAGTTCGTCACGGGCTGGCTGCTCGAGTACTCGCTGTCGATCGACAACCTGTTCGTCTTCATCATCATCCTCAGCCGCTTCTCGGTGCCGAGGGAGATGCAGCAGCGGGTGCTCATGATCGGCATCCTCATCGCCATCGTGCTGCGAGGCATCTTCATCCTCGTCGGCGTGCAGCTCGTCGAGCAGCTGTCGTGGGTCTTCTACATCTTCGGCGCCTACCTCGTGTACGTCGCGTGGAAGCAGGCCTTCGGCGGCGAGGACGACGCCGGCGAGAAGGACAACCTCGTCACGCGTCTGCTCAAGAAGCGCGTCAACGTCACCGACACGTGGAACGGCGGCAAGGCCACGATCACGCAGGACGGCGTGAAGTACGTGACGCCGTTCCTGCTCGTGATCGTCGCGCTCGGCACGACCGACCTGCTGTTCGCGATCGACTCGATCCCCGCGATCTTCTCGGTGACGACCGACCCGTTCCTCGTCTTCGCGTGCAACATCTTCGCCCTCATGGGTCTGCGCCAGCTGTACTTCCTGCTCGGCGGCCTGCTCGACCGCCTCGTGTACCTGCACTACGGCATCGCGGCGATCCTCGGCTTCATCGGCGTGAAGCTCGTCTTCCACGCCATGGAGGCGAACGAGCTGCCGTTCATCAACGGCGGCCAGCCGATCGAATGGGTGCCCCACATCGAGACGTGGCACTCGCTGCTCGTCATCCTCGTGTCGATGGTCGTCTCGGTCGTCGCGTCGCTCATCAAGCTGCGCATCGACGCTCGCAAGACGGGCGACAGGAGCCTGCACCTCGGCCCGTCGGAGGCCGAGCTCGGCACCGATGGCCACTTCCACATCGTCGACGCGCAGGGCTCGTCGTTCGCGCGTCCGCTCACGATCGAGCCGCGCACGCAGGGCCTCATGGTCGTGGATGCGGAGGGCAAGCAGGCTCCCATCACCGACTTCGACCGCGAGGTGCTGCGGGAGGCGGCGGTGGAGGACATGCCCGAGCCCGCCCGCGATGCGATCCGCGACGACGCACGGGCCGAGTTCGAGGCGCACGAGCGCGCGCAGGCGGGCGACGCCGCCGACGCGGCGGTCGACGACGGGCCCGACGCCCGCCGATGACGCCGATCGTCCGATGACGCACGGGCTCGATCCCGCGCCGATCCTCGCGTGGCTCGCGCCGCGTGCGATCGACGGGATCGAGCTCGTGAGCGCATCGGGCTACCGACGCACCCTCAGGACGCCGAGCGGCGTCGTCGTGGCCTCCGCCACGGTCGACGCCCGCTCGGCGTCTGGCGTGCGTGCAGCAGGCGGCCCAGTCGCGGAGGCGGCGATGGCGGCCGCGTTCGCCGTCGACGTCGATGCGGCCGAGGCGGATGCGCGGCTCGCGTGGGTCGCTGCCAGGCACGCGCTGCCCGCGCTCGCCGCATCGATCGCCGACGCGCCCCTGCTGCGGGCGCCAGGCTGCACGGACGCGCACGAGATGGTCTACCGCGCCATCGTCGGGCAGCAGATCTCCGTCGCGGCCGCGACGGGCCAGCTGCGGCTGCTCGCGACGCTCGGCGATGCGCTGCTCGAGCCTGCCAAGGGGCTGACGCGCGTCTTCCCCACCGACGCGCAGGTGGCCGCGGGCGCGGTCGACGTGCTGCGCGGACCGCGCGCGAAGTCCGACACCGTCGAGCGCGTCGCGCGCGCGTTCGACGACGACGCGCTCGAGGTCGCACGCGACGTCGACCTGGAGCGGATGCGCGCGCAGCTCCTCGCGCACACGGGCATCGGGCCGTGGACGGCCGGCTACGTCTCGCTGCGGCTCGGCGATCCCGACGTGCTGCTGCTGGGCGACTCCGCGGTGCGCGCAGGCGCTCGCCGCCTCGGCATCGCCGACCTGCCAGCCGTCGCCGCCGACGCCGCGCCGTGGCGCACGCACCTCATGCTGCACTGCTGGCGGGCAGCCTGAGCATCGAGCGCGCGACGCCTAGGGTGGGCGCGTGACGACGATCGCGGCGAGGCTGGCAGGCACGACCGGCCGCGCCGTGCCGATGCCGCGCTTGCGTGCCCGCGTCGGCGGTCGCCTCGTGATCGTCACGGGTGCCTCGCGCGGCGTCGGCGCGGCCGTCGCGTGCGTGCTCGGCGCAGCGGGTGCCCACGTCGTGCTCGTCGCTCGCGATGCGGCGGCGCTCGAGCGCTCGGCATCGGCCGTGCGCGCGGCGGGCGGCACCGCCGAGACCCTGTCGCTCGACCTGCGCGACCCCGACGCGACCGACGCTGCAGCACGTGCGCTCGCCGCGCGCTCCCCCGCGCTGCTCGTGTCGAACGCGGGCCACAGCATCCGCCGCAGCATCGCCGACTCGCGCGATCGCGCGCACGACATGCGCAGGCTCGCAGGCGTCAACCTGCTGGGACCCGTCGCGCTCGCGCTGCCGATCGTCGACGCGATGGCATGCGAGCGCGACGGGCATCTCGTGCACGTCGGGTCGGCGTCGAGCGTGCTGCCCACGCCGGGCTGGGCGGCGTACACGGCGTCGAAGGCGGGCATGGAGGCGTGGCTCGCGTCGGCCGCGCCCGAGCTGCGCAGGGCGGGCGTCGCGGTGACGAGCGTCCGGCTGCCGCTCGTGCGCACCGCGATGAGCGCGCCGACGATCGCAGGGTCTCCAGCACCGAGCATGAGCGCGCAGGAGGCGGCGAGTCGCGTGCTGTGCGCGGTCGTCGAGCGTCCACGGCTCGTCGCACCGTGGTGGTCGCGCGTCGCGGGCACCGCCGTCGGGCTCGCGCCCGTCGCGGCGGAGCGCGTCGCGGAGCGGCTCGGCACGCGGTAGCCGGCGCACCGGGGCCCCGATGCACGAGCGTCAGACGCTGCGCGCCGCGCCGTTCGTCTCGATCGCATCGGGCGTCCGCGGCCGGTGCACGAGCGTCACGAGCACGACCGAGATGATCATGAGCAGGAACCACGACACGACCTTCTGCGGCGACACCGGCTCCCACCCGTCGACCTGGTTCGGGTACGTCCATGCGCCGACGGCGGTGCCGACGTTCTCGGCGATCCAGATGCACGCGGCGACGCCGAGGAAGGGCACGAGCAGCGGCCACCGCCACACGCGCACGTGCACGCGGAAGTGCATGACGGTGCGTGCCCACAGCAGCACGACCGCGGCGAGCAGCACCCAGCGCGCATCCCACACGAAGTGGTGCGTGTAGAAGTTCGCGTAGATCGCCGCTGCGACCACGACCGTCGCCCACAGCGGCGGGTACCGCGTGAAGCGCAGGTCGAACATGCGCATCGAGCGCACCATGTACGAGCCGACGGCCGCGTACATGAAGCCCGAGAACAGCGGCACGGCGGCGATCCGCAGCACGCCGTCCTCCGCATACGTCCACGACCCCACGTCGGTCTTGAACAGCTCCATGATCGTGCCGACGACATGGAACAGCACGACGACCCACAGCTCGCGCACCGTCTCGAGCCGCGCGACGAGCATCGCGACCTGGATGCCGACGGCGATGAGCACGAGCGCGTCGTTCGGCGCGACGGCCGCGTCGGCTGGCCACCACAGGCGCACGGCGACGATCGCGACGAGGATGAGGAAGCCGAACACGCACGCCCAGGCCTGCTTGAGCACGAAGACGACCGCGTCGACCGCCCACGGGCGCCACCGCCCCGAGCCTCGCGAGAGCACGGCGTTGGCACGGTCGTCGATCCATCGCTCGACGGCCGTGAACTCGCGCCGCCCGGCGGCGGCGACGACGCCGGTGTCGTCAGCCACGCGTCGAGGCCGTGACCGTGAAGGTGGCGTCACGGTGCACCTGCCTCGTCGCACCGACGGCGCGCTCGAGCGCCTGCCGGTAGCGCAGGTGACCGTTCCACACGCACCACAGCTCGCCGCCGGGCCGCAGCACGCGTGCAGCAGCGTCGAACATGCGATGCGCGAGTCCCGTGTGCACGGCGGCGTCGGCGTGGAACGGCGGGTTCAGCAGCACGAGGTCGATGGATGCATCGGGCACCGAGGCCGCCGCGTCGTCGCGCAGCGTCGTCACGGTCGCCCCGTTCGCCGCGGCGGTGAGCGCCGTGGATCGCACCGCCGCTGCGGAGCGATCGGTCGCGAGCACGCGCGCGTCCGGCTGCGCGAGCGCGATCGCCGTCGCGAGCATGCCGGAGCCGCAGCCGAGGTCGAGCACGGCATCCGCCACGGGCATGACGTCGATGCGCTCGAGCAGCAGACGCGTGCCGCGGTCGACGGTCGCACCCGCGAAGACGCCGCCGTGCGCGACGACCGTGAGCCCGACGTCGTCGTGCCGTGCGGTGCGTGGCCAGCCGGGAGCCTCGCCGAGGCCTGCGACGCGGCGACCGGTCGCGTGGAGCACGCGCGCCTTGCGGCTGGCGAGCGTCGCGGTCACGTCGGCGAGGTGGCGTTCGAGCACGGCGTTCTGCGTGCGCGTCATGTGCTTGACGCGGCCGCCTGCGACGACGTGCACGTCGGCCGCGGCGTGCGCGGCGACGAGGCCCGCGATCTCGTCGAGGGCGTCGAGCGACCTCGGCAGCTGCAGCAGCACGAGCGTCGCGCCCTCGACGAGGGATGCGCCCAGGGCATGGTGCGCGAAGCCCGCGATGCCGAGGCGCTCGGCGTTCGCGTCGAGCGCGCGCTCGCCGGTGATCGCATCCTGATGCACGCGCACGTGCGCGGCACCTGCGTCGAGCGCGCTCAGCGTCAGCGCACCGTGGCGGTCGCCGATCACGACGACGTCGCGGCCCGCGATCCGGTCGCCGGCCTCGGCGAGCACGAGCGCGTCGGCGCTGTCGTGCGCCACGAGGTCGGGCGACTCGACGTCGGGCCAGCGGCGCAGGGCGTCGAGGTCGAGCATCCCTCCAGCGTAGGCGTCGGACGCTGCGCGTAGCGTCGTGCGCATGGATGAGATCGAGGTGGCTCGCGTGCTGCGCGAGCGGGTGCGCGGCACGGTCACGACGGCAGACGATGCCGCGTGGGGGCTCGCGCATCGCGCGTGGGCGCTCGCGGTCGAGCAGCGGCCCGTCGCGGTCGTCGAGCCCGTCGATGTCGACGACGTCGTGGCCGTGCTCGCCGTCGCGCGCGCGACGGGGACGACGGTCGCGGTGCAGCCGACGGGCCACGGCGCGGTCGACGCGCTCGAGGGTGCGATCGTGCTGCGCATGGGTGCGTTCGTCGACGTCGACGTCGACGTCCAGCGCCGTGTCGCCCGTGTCGGAGCCGGGGTGCTCGTCGGCGACTTCCTCGCAGCGCTCGACGGCACGGGGCTCGTCGGCCCGTCGGGCTCGAGCCGCATCGTGTCGGTCGCTGGGCTCGTGCTCGGCGGCGGGCACGGATGGTTCGCGCGCCTCGGCGGGCTCGGCGATCAGTGGCTGCGTCGCGCGCACGTCGTGCTGCCCGACGGCACGGCGACCTGGATCGACGACGCGCACGAGGCGCTGCGCCTGCTGCGCGGCGCGGGCGGCCTCGTGGCGATCGTCACCGGGCTCGAGCTCGAGCTGGTGCCCGTCGCCGACCTGCGCGGCGGCTCCATCGACGTGCCCATCGAGGCGTCGGCAGCGGTGCTGCGCGCCGCTGGCGACCTCGTCGACGCGGACGCGGGCGTCGCCCTGTCGATCGCGCTGCTCGCGATGCCCGACTCCCCCGCGCTGCCCGAGGCGATCCGCGGTCGCAGCTGGTGCAGCGCGCACGTGGTGCTCGCCGACGTCGACGCGGCCGTGCTCGCACCCCTGCGCGCCGTGGCCGAGCCGCTGCGCGACGACGTCGCCCCCATCGAGCCCGGCGCGCTGCACACGATCGCGAACGATCCGGAGGCCCCCGGGGCGGCCGCGGGCTGGTCGGCGTTCGTGCCTCGTCTCGACGATGCGGCGATCGACGCGCTCGTCGCCGCGCGCGCGGATCCCGCGCTCGCGCCGGTCGTAGCGATCGAGGTGCGGCTGCTCGGCGGCGCGCAGGCCACGCGACCCACGATCGTGCCGACGCCCGACGAGCCGTGGCTGCTGTACGCCGTGGCCCCCTTCCCGCCAGGCGGCGATGGCGAGGCGCAGCGCGCGGCCGTCGCGAGCCTGGCGGACCGTCTCGCCTCGGTCACGAACGACCGCACGCTGCCGACCTTCCTCGGTGGCGGCGACCTCGCGCGAGCACTGCAGCCCGACGCGGTCGCCGCGGTGCGTGCGTGGCGCAGCGAGCACGGCGCCGACGTGCTGCACCCCAGTCGCCTGCCTTCCTGACGAGCGATCGCGAGCAGCGCCGACGAACGAGTCGCGACGACGGTTGTGTGGTGCGGTCGGGCTCTGGCGACGACGATGGCGGCAGGAGGTCACCAATGTCGAAGCCGTCCACCAGCATCGTCGTCGCCATCGCCGCGACGCTCGTCCTCGTCGGCTGCGCGCAGGCCGACGTCGACGGCGTCCCAGGGACGAGCCCGGACTCGACCCAGCCCGGCGCAGGATCACCAGCGCCCACCGACGACCTCGGCACCCTGCCGACGCCCATCCCGATCGGCGAGGTGCTCGGTCAGGGCACGGTGCTGGACGACGGCGGCGGACCGGCGCTGTGCCTCGGCGCGATCGCCGAGTCGTACCCGCCGCAATGCTCCGGCCTGCCGCTGGACGGCTGGGACTGGGGTGTCGTCGACGGCTGGGAGGAGGCCTCGGGCGTGCGCTGGGGCTCGTACGCCGTGCAGGGAACGTTCGACGGCGAGCGCTTCGCGATCGTCGGCGAGCCTGTGCTGCTCGCGCTGTACGACCCGATGCCCATCGACGAGGAGCCGCGCGCGCCGGGCACGACCTCGCAGGCCGACCTGGAGCGCATCCACGACGAGCTCGCCCAGGCGCTCGGCGATGCGATGCTCACGAGCCGAGCCGAGGAGGGCAGGCTCGACGTGACGGTCGTCTACGACGACGGCACGCTGCAGGAGCACCTCGACGACGCGTACGGCGATGCCGACGTGCACGTCGTGAGCGCCCTCCGCGACGTCGCGCCGTGACGACGCCGACTCGCGACGAAGGGCGTCAGCTGCCCTCGCCGCGGCCCGTCTCGTCCTGCAGGCGGTCGATGTGCTCCGACGCCTCGGCCTTCGTGAGGTCGGCGGGGATCTGCTCGCCCGCCTCGCGCGCGAGCGTGTCGAGGTAGCTGCGCTGCGGAGCGGTCATGGGCTCCTCGCCGGTGGCCCAGTCGCTCGGGTCCTTGACCGCGGAGTCCTGCGGGTCGGTGGCCCCGAGCATCTCGGTGGGCTGCTCGGGCTGCTCGTTCGATGCGGGCATCTGCTGATCGGTCATGCGACGACGCTACGACGCACCACCGACGTCGCGCGCGCCCTTGCGCTGCGCGCTCGCGCCGTTCGCTACGACGCCTGCTCGTCGTCGGCCTCGCGCCGCGTGCGCTGGCCGACGACGGCCGAGACGCCGTCCTGCCGCATCGAGACGCCGTAGAGCGCATCGGCGATCTCCATCGTGCGCTTCTGGTGCGTGATGACGATGAGCTGGCTCGTCTGACGCAGCTGCTCGAAGATCTGCAGCAGCCTGCCGAGGTTCGCGTCGTCGAGGGCCGCCTCCACCTCGTCCATGATGTAGAACGGGCTCGGCCTCGCCTTGAAGATCGCGACCATGAGCGCGACGGCAGCGAGCGAGCGCTCGCCGCCGGACAGCAGCGACAGCCGGTCGATCTTCTTGCCTGCCGGCCGCACCGTCACCTCGATGCCCGTCTCGAGCATGTCGTCGGGGTCGGTGAGGGCGAGGCTGCCGGAGCCGCCGGGGAACAGCACGGGGAAGATCTCGGCGAAGGCCGCCTTCGTGTCCTCGAAGGCGCTCGAGAAGATGCCCTCCATGCGCTCGTCGAGGTCGGCGATGATCTGCTCGAGATCCTTGCGGGTGGTCGCGAGGTCGGCGAGCTGCTCGGTGAGGAACCCGTGCCGCTGCTCGAGCGCCGCGTACTCCTCGAGCGCGAGCGGGTTGACGCGTCCGAGACGGGCGAGCTTGCGCTCCGCGTCGGCGAGCGCGCGCTGCCACGTCGGCCGGTCGAAGTCGTCGCCCGGTCCGTGCTCGGCGACGAGCACCTCCTCGTCGACGCCGAGCTCGGCCGCGGCGCGCTCGATGAGGGTCGACAGGTGGAGGCGCTGCTCGTACGTCTCCATCTCGAGGCCGTGCACGCGCTCGGTGAGGGCGTGGAGGCGGTCGCGCAGCTCGGTCTCCTGCCTGCGCAGCCCTCCGAGGGCCTCGGAGTTCTCGCGACGGGCGCTCTCGCGCTCCGCGAGCCGCAGCCTCGCCTCCGACAGCGACCGATCGACGGCCTCGAGCACGGGCGGCAGCGCCGCCGAGACGCGCTGGGCCGCAGCGCGTTGCCGCTCGCGGACGACCGCGCGCCTGGCAGCCTCCTCGGCTGCCTGACGCTGCGCCACCATCTCGCGTTCGAGGCTCGCGGCGCGGTCGCGCTCGACGCGCACGCGCTCCCTCGCGGTCTCGAGCTCGATGCGCAGCTCGGTCTCCATGCCGCGCTCGGCCTCGAGCTCCTCGACGAGCCCATCGCGCGCCGAGGCGTCGAGGATGGGGCGCGGCGTCTGCTGGAAGTCCGACAGGCGTCGCTCGGCCGCGTCGAGCGCGGCACCTGCCTCCGCGAGACCGACCTGCGCCTCCGCCACCGCAGCCTGCGCTCGCTCGTGCTCGGCACCGGCCGCCTCGAGCCTCGCCCGCACGCGCGAGCGCTCCTCGCCGCGTGCAGCCGACTCCGCGTCGTGCGCGCGCAGTGCCTCGAGCGCCTCCTGCGCCTCGCGTCTGCCGACCTGCAGCGCATGGCGCCGGTCGTCGACGACGCCGGCCTCGCGCTCCATCTCCGCGCTGAGCGCCTCGAGCCGCTCGAGCGCACCGTCGCGCTCTGCGATGAGCTCGAGCCGCGACGCGGCGTCCTTCGAGCCGCCCTGCACGAGGTGCTCGGTCATGACGTCGCCGTCGCGCGTGACGAGGGTGATGGGCGCGCCAAGCTCGAGGTCTGCGATCCGTGGTCCCGCCGCGGTCGCCGCGGCGAGGTCGTCGACGATGAACGTGAAGGCCAGGATGCCCAGCACGCCTCCGGGAGCGTCGACGACGGCGGGTGCGTGCGTCACGCCCTCGATGTCCTGCACGTCGGGTCGCATGGGCCTGGCGTGGGCGACGATGACGTCGACGCGACCGTGGCCGCCGTCGCGCGCATGCTCCACGGCTGCGATGGCGGCGTCTCGCGTCGACGCGAGCAGCGCCTCCCCCAGGGTGCCCAGCGCTGCTGCGATCGCCGCCTCGAACCCTGCGCGCACCCGCACGTGCTCGGCGGCGAGGCCGTCGATGCCGTCGAGCCCCGCTCGCGAGAGGGCCGCGGATGCGCTCTGCGCGTCGAGCGCGAGCGACAGCGCGGTCGACCTCGCGGCGAGCGACTCGCGCTCGCGCTCGCGCGCGTGCAGCGCCTCGCGCGCACCCTCGAGCGCCGCCTGCAGGCCCGAGACGGCCTCGTCGGCGGCGCGCCAGGCGGTGCTGAGCGTCTCGGCGTCGCCCGCCTCGACCTCGTCGGGCCGCAGCGCGTCGACGGCATGCTGCGCCTGGGTCAGCCGCGCCTGCGCGTTCGCGAGCGCCTCGCCGCGTCGCTCGACGTCGGCGCTGCGCGCCGCGCGCGTCGAGGCGGCGACCTCGACGCGCGAGCGGTGCGCGGCGAGCTCGAGGTCGTGCTTCGACACGAGTGCCGACTGCCGCGCGATCTCCTCGTCGAGCGCGTCGAGCGACGCGCGAGCGAGGGCGACCTTCGCCGCCTGGCTGCCGAGGCCGCGCTCGCCGTCGGCGACGCGCTCGACGAGCGCCTCCGCCTCCGCACGCACCGCCGCGACCTGGTCGGCCGTCACGAGCCGCGACGCGTCCGCCTGCTCCACGGGCTCGCCCAGCAGGGCGAGCCGCTGGTTCGCGAGCGTCGACAGCGACTGGAGCCGCGCGCGCTCGCGCTCGATGCCGTGCACCGTCTGCCGCGCGCGGTCGACGTCGTCGCCGACCATCGTCTCCTCGATGCGCGCCGCCCGCATGCGTGCCTGGTCGAGCTGCTCCTGCAGCACGATCCGCTCGCTCTTGCGCTCCGACTCGCTGCGCGCCGCGTCCGAGAGCGCAGCACGCAGCCGCACGACCTCGTCGGCGATGAGGCGTGCCTTCGCCTCGCGCACGGCGGCCTGGATCGCCTGCGCCTCCTTGGCGATCTCCGCCTGCTGCCCCAGCGGCCTCAGCTGCCTGCGCAGCTCGCCTGCGAGATCCGACAGGCGCGTGAGGTTCTGCTGCATCGCGTCGAGCTTGCGGAGGGTCTTCTCCTTGCGCCGGCGATGCTTGAGGATGCCGGCCGCCTCCTCGAGGTAGCCGCGTCGGTCGGTGGGGCTCGACGCGAGCAGCGCGTCGAGCTGGCCCTGCCCGACGATGACGTGCATCTCGCGACCGAGGCCGGAGTCCGACAGCAGCTCCTGCACGTCGAGCAGGCGGCACGACTCGCCGTTGATGGCGTACTCGCTGCCGCCGTTGCGGAACAGCGTGCGCGAGATCTGCACCTCGGCGTACTCGATGGGCAGGGCGCCGTCGGCGTTGTCGATCGTCAGCTCGACGTGCGCGCGCGACAGCGGGCCCGTCGTCGCGGTGCCCGCGAAGATGACGTCCTCCATCTTCCCGCCGCGCAGCGTCTTCGCCCCCTGCTCGCCCATGACCCACGCGAGCGCGTCGACGACGTTCGACTTGCCGGAGCCGTTGGGGCCGACGACGGCGGTGACGCCGGGCTCGAACCGGAACGTCGTCGCGCGCGCGAAGGACTTGAAGCCCTTGACGTCGAGGCTCTTGAGGTACACGCGGCTCCCGGTCGGCTGGATCGGATCCCACGGTAGCGACACTCGGGCGTGTTGCCGCGGAGGCGGGCCGCGGCTACGCTGCAAGGCTGCCCTGCGACAGGTGGCGAGAGGACATCCCACCCATGCACATCGAGATCGGCGAGCTCGCGCTGCCCGCGACCGCCGCGGAGCCCGGCGAGCGTGGCGACACCTTCCGCCTCCACCACGCCTTCGCCGAGCGAGTCTCGGCGCATCGCTACGCGCCAGGCTTCTTCGACCCCTCGCCCGACGAGCTGCTGGCCGGATGGGCGTCGTCGCCGACCGAACGGCACGTCCGTCTCGCCGCGAGCATCGACGGGCGACTCGTTGGCGCGTCGAACCTCTGGCTCCCCATGTCGGAGTCGACCGACGTGCTCGACTTCGGCACCGCTGCGGAGCCATCGCTCGACGAGGCCACGGCACGTGCCGTGCACGCCGCGCTCGTGGAGCGCGTGCTCGCGGTGGCTGCAGCCGAGGGGCGTCGCACGATCATGGGCGGCTCCCCTGGCTCGGCGACGGGCGAGCGCGTCGCGACGACCGGCTTCGGCGCCGCCGATCCGAACGACCCGGAGGCGGCACCGCTCATCGCGGCGGGCTTCGCCTTGGAGCAGGTCTACCGCGTCAGCGTGCTCGACCTCGACGCGGTCGACGACCTCCACGCCCGCCTGGATGCGGCGCGCCGACGCTCGGCCGGCTACGACGTCATCGCGTGGGAGGGCGAGACGCCCGCCGCGCACCGCGAGGCGATGCGGCGCCTGCACGAGCGCATGTCGACCGACGCTCCCGTGGGAGGCCTCGCGCTCGAGCCCGAGACCTGGAGCGACGAGCGCCTCGCGCAGTTCGAGCAGCAGAAGGCCGCAGCGGGCAGGACGATCCGCACCGTCGCCGCACGCGACGGCGAGGGCACGCTCGTGGGCTTCTCGACGCTGTTCGCAGGCACGGGCGACGTCGCACGCCAGCACGACACGCTCGTGCTGCGCGAGCACCGCGGCCACGGCCTCGGCATGCTGCTGAAGCTCGCGAACCTCGTCGAGCTCGACCGGCACCATCGGCAGCATCGCCGCGTCAGCACCTGGAACGCCGAGGAGAACCGGCCCATGCTCGCCACGAACGAGGCCGTGGGCTTCGCACCGATCGCCTACGAGGCGGTCTGGCAGCGCGCCCCGCAGCAGCAGGCCACGCGGGAGGACGCCCGATGACGACGATCGAGGTCCGCGAGATCGCCGTGCCCGCGGCGCACGACGACGGCACGGACGCGTGGGCGACGTTCGCCGAGATGGTCGCGGTGCGCAACGCCGTCATCGCGCATGCGTGGGATGGCGACACGACGCATGGGATCACGACGCAGGAGGCGTTCGGCACGGCGTCGAGCCAGGAGGACGAGCGGCTCGTCTACCTCGGCGGATGGCTCGACGGGCGCCTCGTCGCACGCGGCTACGTGCAGCTGTCGCGGCGCGAGGCGCTGCACATCGCCGACGTCGACGTGCTCGTGCTGCCCGAGGCGCGGCGCCTGGGCGTCGGCACGGCCGTGTGGCGCGAGATCGAGCGGATCCTCGAGGGCGACGGCCGGACGACCGTGCAGGCGTGGGTCGACCACCGATCCGGCGACGGCCCCACGATCTCGGCCCCCACGGGCTTCGGCAGCGTGCCCGCCGACTCGCCGGAGGTGGCCTTCCTCCTTCGGCACGGCTTCGTGCTCGAGCAGGTCGAGCGCATGAGCGAGCTGCGGCTCGACGACGCGATCGGCGAGCTCGAGCGCCTGCGCGATGCCGCGCTCCCCCACGCTCGCGACTACGCGATCCGCACGTGGACGGGTCGGACGCCGCCCGAGCTGCTCGCGCAGCTCGCGGTGCTGCATCAGCGCATGTCGACCGATGCGCCCGCTGCCGGCCTCGACCACGAGGAGGAGGACTGGGATGCGGGACGCGTCGAGCGGGTCGAGGACGTCGAGGAGCGTCGCGGCCGCGACATGCTGCGCGCCGTCGCGATCCACGAGGCGACCGGCGAGCTCGTGGCGTTCACGACCCTCGTGGTCGCCAGCGGCGATCGGCCCGTCTACCAGCACGACACGCTCGTGCACGCCGACCATCGCGGCCACCGCCTCGGCATGCTCGTGAAGGTCGCGAACCTGCTCGCGCTCGCGGACCGCATCCCGCGCGGGGCACGCGTGCTGACGTGGAACGCCGAGGAGAATCGGCCGATGCTCGGCGTGAACGAGGCGCTCGGCTTCACGGCGATCGCCTACGAGGGCGCGTGGCAGCTCGTGCGCGAGGGATAGCGTCGAGGCCATGACCTCGACCGAGCACGCCCCGCCCGTCTCGCCGACCATCGCGGCCGACCTGCGCGAGGCGGTGACGAGCGGCCGCACCCGATCGGTCGCGTGGCGTCGTGCGCAGCTCGACGGCGTCGTGCGCATGCTGACGCAGAACCTCACGCTGTGGGAGCGCGCGCTCGCCGCCGACCTGGGCAAGAGCGCCGACGAGACGCATGTGAGCGAGGTGGCGCTCGTGCTCGACGAGGCGCGGCATGCACGTGCGAACGTCGGCAAGTGGATGCGCAGGCGGCACGTGCTCGCGCCGCTCGCGCTGCAGCCCGCGCTCGCACACGCGCGTGCGGAGCCGCTGGGCGTCGCGCTCGTCATCGCGCCGTGGAACTATCCGCTGCAGCTGCAGCTCGCGCCCGTCGTCGGCGCGCTCGCCGCCGGCGACGCCGTCGTCATGAAGCCGAGCGAGCTCGCGCCCGCCACGGCGGCGCTGCTGGCCGACCTCGCGCCCGCCTACCTCGACGACCGCGCCGTCCGCGTCGTCACGGGCGGCGCCGACGTCGCATCCGCGCTGCTCGATCAGCGATGGGACCACATCTTCTACACGGGAGGCGAGCGCGTGGCGCGCATCGTCGCGGAGGCGGCCGCGAGGCACCTGACGCCGACGGTGCTCGAGCTCGGTGGGGCATGCCCGGTGTGGGTCGACCGCACCGCCGACCTCGCCGTCGCGGCGCGGCGCATCGTGTGGGCGAAGCTGCTGAACGCCGGCCAGACGTGCATCGCACCCAACCATGTGTTCGTCGACGCCTCGGTGCGCGACGCCCTCGTCGTCGAGCTGCGCGCGGCGCTCGCCGAGCAGCACCCGGACCCGCGCACCTCGCCCGACTACGGACGCATGGTGTCGACGGCGCACCTCGATCGCGTCGCCGAGCGTCTCGGCGACGGCACGGCGATCGTCGGCGGCGACGTCGACCGCGACGCGCGATACATGGCGCCGACGCTGCTCGCCGACGTCGCACCCGACGCCGCCGCCGTCACCGAGGAGACGTTCGGGCCCATCCTGCCCATCGTGCCGCTCGAGGGCGTCGGCGCGTTCGTCGCGCTGCAGCGGGAACGGCCGAAGCCGCTCGCGCTGTACGCGTTCGCAGGCGACCGTCGCGTGCTCGACCGGCTGGAGCGCGAGACGACGTCGGGCGCGTTCGGCCGCAACGTCGCCGTCGCGCACGTCATGGTGCGCGGGCTGCCGTTCGGCGGCGTGGGCGCGAGCGGCCACGGTGCGTATCACGGGCGGCGCACGTTCGACCTGTTCAGCCACGAGAAGGCCGTGCTGTCGAAGCCGACGAGGCCCGAGACGCTCTCGCTCGTCTTCCCGCCGATCACCGAGGGCAAGCGGGAGATCATCCGCCGTCTGCTGCTGCGCTGAGCCGGCCGCTACGCCGACGCGGCCTCCGCGAGGCCGCGCGGCCGGCGCTGGCAGCGCGGGCACCGGTACGACGAGCGGTTCGCCCACGACTCGCGCACGATGAGGGTGCCGCAGCGCGCGCACGGCCTGCCGGCCTGCCCGTACGCCTGCAGGCTGCGCGAGAAGTAGCCCGACTCGCCGTTGACGTTGACGTACTGCGCGTCGAACGACGTGCCGCCCTCGGTGAGGGCACGCAACAGCACGCCCTGCACCTCGGCGAGCAGCTCGCGGGCGCGAGCACGCGTGAGCCGCTCGGCGGGCGTGAGGAAGTGCAGCCTCGCCCGCCACAGCGCCTCGTCGGCGTAGATGTTGCCGATGCCGGACACGAGCGTCTGGTCGAGCAGCGCCGCCTTCACGCCCTGGCGGCGCCGACGGAGCCTCGCGACGACCGCATCGACGTCGAAGTCGGGATGCAGCGGATCGAGCGCGATGTGCGCGGCGTGGTCGGGCACGCCGTCGACGAGCGGCCGCACCGACATGGAGCCGAAGATGCGCTGGTCGGCGAAGTGCACCGCGAGCGTCCCGTGCAGCGGATGCTCGAGCAGCAGCCGCACGCGCGTGTGGCGCTCGAGGGGGCTGCCGGGCTCGCGCAGCAGCACCTGGCCGGACATGCCCAGGTGGATCGACAGGGCGCGATCGTCGTCGAGCGGCACCCAGAGGAACTTGCCCCGCCGCTGCGGCACCCGCATTGTGCGGCCGAGCAGCGTCGCCTCGAAGTCGCGCGGGCCCGCGTCGTGGCGGGCGACCGAGCGCACGTCGAGCACCTCGACGCCTGCGACGACGGCACCGTCGACGGCGGGCGCGAGCCCGAGGCGCACGACCTCGACCTCAGGCAGCTCGGGCACGCTCGGCGTCCCGTCAGCGCTGCTCGACGGCGTGCAGCTGCGTCCACGCCGTCAACGCGGCCGCCATCTCGGCGACCTTCTTGCTCGTGCCCTCGCCCGTCGCGATCGGCTCGCCATCCATGTGCACGGTCGCGGTGAAGATGCGTGCGTGGTCGGGGCCGGCGGCGTCGACGGTGTACTCCGGGCTGCCGCGCTCGAGCCGTGCGGCGAGCTCCTGCAGATGCGTCTTCGGGTCGAGCGCCGCGCCGGAGCGCTCGGGGTCGTCGAGCAGCGGTCCGACGAGGCGCAGCACGAGCGCCGCGGACGCCTCATGGCCGAGCGCGAGGAACGCGGCACCGAAGATCGCCTCGAGCGCGTCGGCGAGGATCGACGACTTGTCGCGACCGCCCGTGGTCTCCTCGCCGCGACCGAGCAGCAGATGCTGGCCGAGCCCGATCCGGCGGGCGACGTCGGCGAGCGCAACGGTGGAGACGACGCCTGCGCGACGCTTCGCGAGCTCACCCTCCGACTCGTCGGGGTGACGGGTGAAGAGCTCGATCGTGATCGCCTGACCGAGGATCGTGTCGCCGAGGAACTCGAGTCGCTCGTTCGTCGGCAGACCGCCGTGCTCGAACGCGTACGACCGATGCGTCAGGGCCAACGCCAACAGCTCGGGGTCGATGTCGACCCCGAGCTGGGCGTGCAGATCGGCGTGGGCGACCACGCGATCATGCGTCATCAGACGTCGGCGACCTTGCGGCCCTTGTACTCCATGAAGAGCGCCGTGCCTGCCGAGTCCTCGACCACGCGTGCGCGGTGCGGGAGGCTGTAGACCGTGCGGCCGTTCTCGACCGTCTTGACCAGCGTGGGGACCTGGGCCTTCCACTGCGAACGGCGCGAGTGCGTCCTCGAACGCGACTTCTTCCGCTTGGGAACTGCCATGGCTACTCCTTCTCAGGCGCGCGCGTCTGCGCGGCCTCGTCGTCATCGAGGAGTCCGGCCAAGGCAGCCCATCTCGGGTCGAGCTGCTCGGGCGGACTCCATTCCGTCCCAGGCGCACGTCGCTCCCCCGTGGTGGGGTCGAGACCTGCGCAGTCTGGCTGGTCGACGGGATTGAACGGCAGTGCCAGCACCACCGCATCCCGGACGACCGGCTCCAGGTCGATGGCGTCATCGACCACCTGGAACTCGGAATCCTCCGAGCGATCATACGCGAACAGCTCGACGAAGTCGACTTCGACAGGCAGTCGGAAGCTGCGGAGGCATCGCGAGCACTCGGCGTCGGCCGTGAGGGTCGCGGAGCCGGTGGCGAGGATGCCCTCGTGCACGCTCTCGAGACGCACGTCGACCTCGACGGGCTCGGACGGGCCGATGACGACGAGTCCTTCCCCGACGCGGTCGCCGAAGACCATCTCGAGCTCGTGCTCGCGCATCTGCCCCGGCTTGCCCCTGAGATCCCGGATGCCGACCTGGAAGGGCGTTGCATGTCCAGACACCCCTCCAGTGTACGAACTCGTGCGCTCTCACCCGAATCACGCCACGCGGCATGCGAGGATGCGCGCATGAGAGCGTCGAGCCTGCGCGCCGCCGTGCCGGTCGCGCTCGTCGGATGGCTCGTGTGCGTCGAGCTCGTCAGCGGCATGCTGCAGGGCTACTACGTGACGATCTCCACCGAGATCGCCAGGCATCTCGACATCGTCGACGCCGACCTGAACTGGTTCGAGGCGGGCCAGCTGCTGCTGTCGGCGCTCGCCGTGCCGGTGCTCGCGAAGCTCGGCGACATGCACGGGCATCGGAAGGTGCTGCTGGGCTCGACGATCGTCGTCGCTGGCGCCAGCTGGTGGATGGCGTTCGCTGGCGACTTCTGGAGCTACCTCATCGCGTTCTCGCTGCAGGGCGTCTACGCGGTGTGGCTGCCGCTCGAGATCGCGCTCATCTTCGACCGCGGCCGCCGCACCGGCCGCGCCGCGTCCGAGACGCGACGCGCGGCGGGCCTGCTGGTCGTGGGGCTCGAGACGGGTGCGATCCTCGGCGCGCTCGGCGCGGCTCGCGCGCATGCGGCGTTCGGCGAGGCGATGGTGCCGACGCTGCTCGTGCCCGCCGTGTTCGTGACGCTGCTGCTGCCTGCCATCTGGTTCGGCGTGCCCGAGTCCGAGCCGTTGCCGGGCAGATCGCTCGATGCCGTCGGGTTCTCGCTGCTGGCGCTCGCGCTGCTCACCGTCACCTCCGGGCTCACGTTCCTGCGCCTCGCCGAGCCCGGCAACCTGCTGCCGTGGCTGCTGGTCGCCGGCGGCATCCTGCTCGTGCTGCCCTTCGGCCGCTGGGTGCTGCGGCGGCCGGATCCCGCGATCGACCTCCGTGTGCTGCGTCGACCGGAGATGTGGCCCGTGCAGCTCACCGCGGGGCTCGTGGGCGTGAGCCTGCTGGGCGCGCAGACGCCGCTCGCGACCTACGCGGGCACCGATCCGGACGCGGTCGGCTACGGCCTCGGCCTCGACGCGAGCGGACGCTCGATCGTCATCGGCGTGTACCTGCTCGCCCTCATCGTCGGTGCCGTGCTGCTCGCGGCGCTGTCGCGTCGCATTCGTCCGCGGCTGCTGCTCATCGCGGCGGCGCTGCTCGTGGGCGTCGGCTACCTCGCGCTCGTCGTCTTCCACGACACCCTGCTCGAGGTGCTCGCGTGCCTCGTGGTCGCAGGAGTCGGATGCGGTGCCCTCGTCGGCGCGATGCCCGCAGCGGCAGCGGCTGCCGCGCCGCGCGGGCAGACGGGGGTCGCGACGGCGCTCACGAACACGACGAAGACGATCGGCGGATCGTTCGCGTCGTCGATCTTCGCGATCGTGCTCGCCGCGGGCGCCGTCGGCACGGCGGCGAGCATCGGCGGCTACGTCACCGTCTGGGTCGTGTGCGGCGTGACGGCCCTCGTCGCCGCCGCCGCGCTCGTGGCCGTGCCGAGGCTCGCGTTCGCCGACCCGGAGCCGGTCGCCGACGCCGCGCAGGAGCCGCCGGCGGCGAGCCCAGCCCGCTGACCGGGGTCGCGGCCCCGCCCTGCCCGCCGACC